>CAZDKH010000008.1:0-71211 GCA_964506225.1 uncultured Gammaproteobacteria bacterium | reverse complement strand
GCAGGAGCAGAATCTGCCAGATCCCAAGTAACAGGAGCCCTCATTGGTCTTGTTATTGTCTTTGCAGCTTGGGCTATTGCAAGCTTACTGGGAACACTCTTTGGTGTTAACATCTTTAATCTGTCCTTTGGGAATTTCTTGCAAAGTACTACTCCTACTACTACTACTAGTAGTAGTACTACTAGGAATATTCCTATAGAGTAAGAGAAAGATCCTTTAGTGCTTTCCTGTCTCTGGAAGGAAGAAAGTTATTATTGTCATAGTTTCTAAAGACTTGAGCGATGGTGTCAGAGGAATAGTGCTTTGAGATAACCTTGTGATCAAGGCACGCCTTAAGAAAGGGGCTTATTTTACTAAGCCTCTTTTCTTTCAAAAAACAAAGGTACAAAGCAAGCCTAACTTCCTTTTTGGTTGCAACGCAGTCAAAAGGTTTTACTCCTTCAAGAACGGCAAGAGCTTTGGCAAGAGGTAGAAAATTTTTATTTTTGAAAAAATCATTTGAAAATATTCTTTCCAGATTCTTTTTGTCTAAAAAGGGATATAGTAAGATATAGATAGAAAGACACTTCGAACACCCTCCACACCACCCACTCTTGTCTTGAGCAGCCATAACGTTGCAACTTCTCACAAGACTGAAATACTCCGGCATCTTTGAGAACATTTTAACTATTTGAAATTCATAGAGTGGTCTTAAAAAACTAAAAACGTTGACTTCTGACAAGTATTTCTGATTGTATAACCTAAACTTTCTTTCAAATTCAAACGACTTACTATATTGGTGGTTTATTTTCCGTCCCAGATAAACAGTATTAGCCTCATCTGAACTTTTTTCGTTGGAAAAAGCAACATTTTTGTAGCCAAATACAACTGCGCAGAGAACACTTAAAAAATGAAGATAAGCAGTATACGGAAAATGACCGGTTAAAAAGCCTTTTTCCTCCATAAATTTCAACTTTTTATCAACAAAGTGTTCACAGATAATTTTTTCTTGAACCCCCGTTATTTCTACCATCTTCAAACTTTCTTTGGTTGGATTAAGCAAAAATGCTCCTGTTTTGCCATTGTGAAGGTCGGTTAAAATTTTCAGACTTACCACTGAATCCTTTCCTCCCCCCACCGGAATTAAGATTTTATCTCCGGCAACCTTTGCCAACGACTTCTTCTGAAGCAATAAGTCAACTGGCTTTATTGCTACAAAATCTTTGCTTGTAAAATCTATTTGGTTTTTATAAAAAAACTCACCCAAACCTTTAATCAAAAGTTCATGCCACCACCTAGCTTGTTTATGATTAATTACTCCAGCTTTGATTAGTATTTTAGGAGAACACGTAAGCCGCCAATATAAAAAAACCCTCAATTATTCCCAAATGAAAGATAAGGTTATCTAAAACCTCCCTTTTTAAGAAAATGGTTTTTCTTCTATCTACATTCTTAATCTTTACTTTTGATTTGAAAAACATTCTGTCTGAAGCACTGTAAACAAGACTTATAACCAGATCTTTATTAGCTAATCTCCAATCAAACTTTTTGTAAGTAAACGTGGGATACTTTAGGCGCAGATAGTTAAGTTTCCTTTTCATTAGGGAGCGATAAAGTAAAAACTGTTTTTGCTCTAAAAAATGTAAAAACTTAGCAAACATAGCCTTCATTATTATTACACAGTTATACTAAAATCAATAAGGTTTCAAAACTTAAGACGTACGAGGTAATCACATCTGGGACACTTGATGTTTCTCCAGATACTCATTAGGTGTATCAAAGTTTAGGGTAAAGTGCAATCTTTCGGTGTTGTAGTATTCTTCCCATACTTGCATTTTTTTATTTAACTCCTCTGTGGTTAGGTGTGATGTCTCATTCTCTTGGTAGAATTCCTCCTCATCAGTTCTATGGCTCCTTTCTACAACTCCATTTTGGTCAGGGGTATGAATCCAGGTGTACTGGTGCTTTATGTTCTTCTCCTCAAGGAAGGCTCTGAATTGGGTTTGAAATTTCTTGCCATTATCAGTTTGGATAAGCTTGATCTGGATACCCTTTCTTTGGGCTTTGGTAAGTACAGTATTTACAAAATCTACACTGTTTGCTTCATTTAATTTGTTATATACCTTGAGTGCTCTCCATTTTGAGACAACATCAATGGCAGTGTATTGAAACCTCTTTCTACCCTCAAGGTATTTTGTATCAAACTGGACAAGCTTACCTGGGACAGAGGCTTGATTGAATAGTTTGGTACTCCTTCTTTTTCTTCTGTGCCTTACTTCTATCAGGCCTCGCCTCTTCCACCAGTTGTAAATGGTCTTGGGTGAGCAGGGTGGTGTTCTGCCCTGCTTTAGCCATAGCTGGTAGAGGTAGTGGTGTGATTTTTTTCTGTTACCCTTTTGCCTTTTCCATTCACAGATTTCCATAACGACACTCCAGTCTATGAATTTTAGTCTCTTGGGTTTTCTGGACTTGTATTTGAGAGAGCTTAAGTTATATGGTTTATACGAGAGCTTCCACCTGTAAAAAGTGGACTTGCCTATACCAAAGAGTCTACACAAATACCTGGCATTCTTGGGTTGCATTTGACTATATGCATCCATCACCCTCAACTTAAATAGCTCCTCTTTGCTCAACTGTGTAATAATATATCTCAGTATTCTCACCCCCAGCCGTTATTTTAACTCTGGAAGTGTCCCATATGTGTTTACACAATACGTAGGATTGTAAAATCGCAAACTCTTCCTTAAAATCTAATTATGGCGGTAATTGAAGTTGCACCTGGTACAGAAAATATTCCTACTATCCGTGGCTTTGAGGGGCTTTTTGCCAATGTTTTAAGCTCCATTCTTGCATTAGGAGGAATCGTTCTTTTTTTAATCTTGGTCTTTGGTGGAATTCAATATATTACAGCTGGTGGTGAACCTCCTAAGATAGAAGCCGCTAAAAAAACACTTACTTATGCAATCTTTGGAGTTATCTTTCTGGCTGCATCGTTTTTAATCTTGGTTTTTATAAGCCAATTTACTGGAGTAGATATTCTAACATTTAGAGTATTTATCCAATGACCACTAAAATCAGAAGGTGTAAAATAGATAGATCCAAGTTGGTGTTGTTTTTTGTTTTATTTTTTATTGGTTTAGGCTATTTATTAAAGGCAGCCAATGCCAAGGCCCAAGTGCCTGTACCCCATATTGCGTGTAATGAAATCGCCGCACCAGAGTTTCACTCACTTAGACCTTATCCCGCAAGTACATGTAATCCTTCCCGCAGTCAAGATATTAAACTTTATTGTGGTAATGATTTAATCGCTCGAGAGACTTATGAAGTCAGGCCGTCCGATGCAACAGGATTCCCGGGCGGAACTATGCCTCCATGTATAAAACATGCGGACGGCTCACAAACCTGCTATTACTATTTTAAGGATCAAAGGGTAAACATTAAAGTCAACCTCGATGACATGGAGCTACCAATTGCTGGAAATACCCAACTTGATCCAAACAGTACTAATCCCTTGGTAGATATCGAGAATAGAATTACCCTAAATGTTCAAAACAAAGGAGCAGTATACCAACTAACAGATCCTCAAAAAGTAAATGAATACCTAAGTTGGTATCTAAATGGAACAATTTATAGAGCGGAATGGCCCTTTCCGGTAGATCCCCTATCGGTATACAACAATCCCCAACAGTATCACCAAGCTATGATGCAAATAACTGATTATTCAGGACCCTTAAGAAAACTTCTTCCATGGAGAGTTCAACTCGGTAGACAAAACGAGATGGGAAGTGATAATAGAACGCACAACGACGAAAGACTCGGTCTTATCGAAAGGGCAAACTGGGAAAATCATAATCAAGGTGTAGTTTGCTATACCATGGAAATGGTCCGTTCACCAAGCGGTCTGATTGGTGCAAGACAGATTCCTTACCCTTGCTATTCAGGTGAACAACCTAATCAATTGAGCGAAGGAAGCTCTTATATGCGACTTCTTGATCTTGGTGGACAAGGTCAACCGGGTAACCCTCCTCCTTCCAACGAACCCCCACTTGAGGAAAATTACTTCACCAGAAGATTCATTGAATATTGGCAAGACTATTTAGGTTGGAGAGGTAGCAATTGTATACAAGTTTGGCTTTTTGGAAGTTGGAGACTACTATGTTTACATAACAATTTAAGTTCCCCTATCGGTGCTTTTTATAATTATATCCCCTTTTCCTCAACCGAGGACGTACGCGGAGAAATTGTTTTTAATCTTTCCCAAACTCCTCAGCCGGCAATTGACGGAGTAGAAGTTCTTAACGCTTCTTATACGCCAGCTGTCGCAGATAATAATGCAAATGGAGTACTTGATACAGAAAGTGACTATCATGTACTTTACTATCCTCACCTCTATGAGCTTGCGGAACTCTCGGCACTTTTGCAGGAAACCCATTTAACCCAGGAACACAGTGGCTTGTCTGGACTTTATACCAAAAATGAATTTTACAATACCTATAGATGCGACTTGGGAAATGCTCGCTGGAATAGTGGAGATGATCTTTTTGGTGAATATCAAGAGAATTACCCATGGGCTTCGGTTGATGCAAATAGAGATGGCTACGATGACTGGGATGATGAAGAAATAGAAGGAACAATTAAGTTTGACGTTACTTTCAGTTGCGATTTCCCACCACCCGGAGAGCCTGATCCTACCTGTCTTACTGAAGAGCACTCGCGCTGTCTTGCAAGTTGTGATCCTGCACCTTCAACGGCCGATCCAGTTCCTGAATATTACCCTACTTGTACCCAATATTGCGATTCTGTTGCACAAGCTGCTTGTGCTGAAGCTGAACCAGTTTGCCGTAAAAACGCCTATCCGGCAATATCTTCTTATACAAGAATGCCTTTTGTTGACGATATCTGGGACAGGCTTGTAGCCGGAAAGCAGTCGGTATACAAACGTTTTTACCCAAGGGATCTTTTTGATAATCCTGGAGTAGCCGAAATACTTGACCTTCCAACAGTAACCACTGCACATTATAGTCATAGAAGTCAGAATCCTCTGGTAGTTGAAAGTACAACTTTTGCTGGAGAACCCCTTGGTGGTAGACCAGGAGAAAGGGCAAATATCTACTTTCCCCACTTCGGTGGGCTTTATGAATATTTCCTAAAAGGAATTCAAAAGGCACTGCGTCCACAAGACTACGCCACTTTCCCAACCTCTGGAATCCCATCAACACCGGGAACCGGCCAACAGTGCACCTCGCTACCTGCTAGTGAGGAAATTGACTACCGAAATACCTTTGTCCAACCCCGCCAAGCTCAGGATCTTTATAACCGTGTAGTAAACCGCTTCCCTGGTAATCAAATTCTCAGAACTCCAGCCCAAAATAACGAGATTGTTCCTGATTGGTTGCGAAATCAAGGTTTTGATGAAAATGACACATATTACAATATTGTTGTTGGGACCAGTAGAAACTTTGGCTATAACCCTGCTTTTGTTTTGGCAATTTGGCTCGCTGAGACAGGAGCGAGTGATTATCAGCTTTTTCCGTATGGCCTTATAGATTTTGGCTGTGGCAGCCAAGGAAGCACACCCGAGGCAGTAAGGTTACTCTCAAACCTTAGGTGCTTTTTAGATCTTTATTTAGATTGGAGCGCAGGAGGGGTATATGATTCTCTTGTTGGGTCATGCCGCGAAGGGGGAGAACATCCAAACTATGAAGATTTTCTTCTCTTTTTTGCAACCGGTATTTGCAGTACGGTAACTGCCAACAATCGCCAGTTTTGCACACCCCACGCAGACTATCACACAAAGATCTGGAATTGGTATCAGTTTGTAATTGGATTAAGTGATACTCACCCATAATAAAAGTAGTTTTGCCCTTTACAATAATAGCTGATATTATGATAGGATTAATTATCAACCTATGCTGAAAAAAATTGTATTCTCAATTTTACTTTTTTGTTTTTCTTTTGCTGTTGTGGCTCCCCAATTTGCCCTAGCACAAACCCCTTCACCTGCCCCAATACTTAACGAAATTGGTCCTTGGTATAACCAATCATTTTTTCAGTGGCGAAACAGGGTATACGACGAATCAAATCCAACAGAAATTTTTGGAGAAAGATACACTGCCGCTCAAGTTAGCTGGATTATCTATGGACTAATTGCTTTTTTGGAAGAAAGAGTGCTTGGCCCGGGGATATCAAATTGTATCAATAATCCAAACTTTCTAAATTGTGTAAATAACTTATTTTCTGGGGGGGGAGCCTATGTAATTCCTGATCCATATGAAAAACAAGGCCTTTTGGCGCTTATCATAAAGAAAGATAAGCCAATTTCTGCGGTTTCTTACTTTAAAAATGTGTTGAGAAAGCTCCAAAACTCTGTTCCTGAAGCTCATGCCCAAGAAACCGGCTTTGGCTTTCGGGGGTTAAATGTTATTCAGGATATATGGAGGTCTGTCCGAAATATCTCCTATGCTTTATTCGCTCTGATAATTATAATCACGGCTTTTATGATTATGTTCAGAGTTAAAATTTCCCCCCAGACAATTATTACCGTCCAATCGGCTCTACCCAAAATCGCACTTGCGCTTATTTTGATTACGTTTTCCTATCCAATTGCCGGTCTTTTGGTTGACCTTATGTACGTTGTCATTGGTATCATTTCCCTCTTCTTTCAAACAGCACCTGCCCTTGGCGGAAATGCCGCATATTATTTTGGAGTAATGGTTAATGGGCCCCTAAATCTTGGTGTCTTGGGGTTTGCGGTCTTGTATCTTACACATTTCCTTATTATCTATTTGGCAATTGTCATTTTTGGACCATTTGCAACTGTGGCGGCTGGGGGGGCTGGTGTAATACCTGGAGCAATAATTCAGCTTGTTCTAACACCAGTAATGCTAGTTATCGGGATAATAGTTTTTATAATTCTTATCTTTGCTCTCATTTGGCAAACCCTAAAAATTGCGTGGTTGCTTATCAAAACCTTTGTCGCTCTTCTTTTACAGGTCATAATTGCCCCATTACAAATTGCGATTGGGATTGTCTATCCCGGAATTGGTTTTGGCACATGGCTGAAAAGTCTTGCGGCTAATCTTGCGGTTTTCCCTTTGGTGGGAACAATGTATATAATCGCCTTTTGGTTTTTATATATAGCCCTTCAAATGGGCACGGCGCAACTAGGGGATATTGGTGGAATAGGATCTATGGTGTGCCAATTTACCAGGGGTCCCAATGCTGATTGCGATTGGGTACCGGATTTTTATGGCGGCTGGCCACCACTTATGGGTACAGATAGATATATGTTTTCATTTGTTCTTTTAATGGCAAGCTTTGTTGTCCTCACAATGATTTCAAAAGCAGCGGATCTGATAAAATCATTTATATCAGGCAGACCTATGGCATTTGGAACAGGACTTGGCGAGGCAGTGGGACCAACGGGGCTTGCGGCTATTGCAGGCGGTGTCGGCTGGGGCGCAGAACGGTTGCAGGCCTGGGCACCGATAGCGGGTCGAGGGTGGGCAATAAAGACCGTACAACAAGCTACGGAAGCTATACAAAAAGCCGTGCTTTCACAAAAGGTATAAAGGTATAATAGACATTTAGCCCAGACTGGCGCCCAATTGATTTACAATCCAATCGGCTTCTCTACCTTGGAAATTCGGACTATTAACCCTCCTCCTAATCCATCCGCAATTTTCAGCGTGTTTCAAAATGTCTCCAAGGCCTATTCCCCCCTCTGTTCCCAACCCAGGTTTCTTTGGAACCCATGTTGTACCTTGAGCCCAAGTACGATAGCGAGCCTCTTCGCCCATTCCCTCAACTGCCCCAACTTTCGCTTCCCCAGTTCCTGGCTTTGTGTTATACAACCAAGCCAGAAGTTGCATTGCGCGAGGGTTATCCCGGGGATCTACTGTTGTAGGAACTCTCCCAAAAATCTTTGTCCAGTTGCGAACTCTTGATGAAAAGAAATTTGGATCGCCCAAATCCCTAACGTTTGGAGTAGATCGAATGTCCTCAACAACACTCGCCGCTCTTTTACGCTGAAGTAAGTGGTAGTCAAAACTGCCAGCGGGCGGTTCTCCTGCTAGCTGACCCGCCAAAACTGTCTCTGTCTTTCTCCATGGAAACTCTGGCGAGGCCAAACTAACTCCAGTTCCTCCCTCATCAGTCCTTTTTCCATCACCCCACCAAATTTTGAAAAGGGATTCCTCAACTTTTTTTCCGTCCCTTACTATTTCAACGCTCGCACTATGAAAATAACTACGAAGTAGGGCTTTAAAGGTATTAAGAGTGATCGGGTGACCACTATGACTAATAAATCTTTCCTCATGGATAAGTCTACCATCTGCACTAAAACCAAATTCCATTCTTCTTTTATCTCTGAGGTGGGATGTCCAAACACAAAGTGCATTGATTACCGGAGGATTACCAAAGACAACTTCTCCCCTATCATTAGTTGTTTTACCAAGCTCACTAATAATTTCTGTGACACAAAGAAAGCGCCATGCGGCCCAAACAACATCCCCTCTCCCATCTGCCTTTTCAAACATATGTTTAATCCACGCTTTAAATTGCCGGGTGTCCTCCATTGTTATAGCGTAAAAATTTTCAGGAACTCCAGGAATATGCTCCACATCTGCGCGAGTAAAACCTGGAAAGCCGTCTTGATCAGGAACATAAGCGACTCTAACCATCTCCCTAGCAACTTTATCAACCTTATCCCCCCATTCTCCATAAAAAAACGCTTCCCAGTGTACTCTATCGGGTGTTGTTGGTGGATAACCCATTCTGTTCCTTGACAAAAGATTCGCCGAAGCACTCTCGTCGGCACAAGTTCCCTGTCTATCCAAAAAGGCTGTATCCAACACTCTTCGTGCGCGAACGTGGTTTTCTAGAGCAACAAGATCGGATTCTGCCAAGCGGGCTCTTTCAAGCTGGACCCTAGCGTTATTCACTAATGGTTCCATCTCCGTAACCTTAATACCCACGGATCTAAACCTTCTTTCAGTTAAATCTTTCCACAAAGAAGGAAATCGTTGCTGAAATCTTGCTTCCCGAACTCTTCCACTAAGAGCATTCTCAAGAGCCGGCTCTAAATAATACGTTCGTGGTCTTGCTGTAGACCACTCTTGTGTAGTGAACATTCCCTGAAGATGCAAAAGGTCGTTCTCGTCATCAAGTCTGTAACCTTCCGCGCCCATTGTTAGGCCTTCTTGAAATGCCAATGCTTCTAGAACTACCATTCTTAATTTGGTTATATCTCCCTGCTCACCAACTTCAGCAAAACCAACCAAATCAACCAATGCCCTTTCGGCTAAAGGATAGGAACCAAGTTGTTCGAGTCGGACCTCCGGAGGCAACTCTGCTCCGAGATCAACTAATGGTCGTTGTTCTTGTTCGTCCATCTTATTAAAAAACTACTTAAAGAATTATATCATCAATTATATCATCAAGGTATCCGTTGTGAAAATCCCAGACTCTTGAAAAGACCTCTTCACGTTGTAAGCTTGATATAGTAGTTGATAGACAGGAAACTATTGTTATAATGAAAGGTTTGTCTTTTAGAGAGTAAAACTATGCACCTACAACATCCAGTACCACAACATATATCATCTTACCAATTCCGACTTGTGGGAGATATGACCTTAAAGCAATTTTTCCAGGTTGCGGGTGGTGCTTTGGTTGCGCTTTTATTTTATGCCTCCCCTCTTCCAAGTATAGTCAAATGGCCTTTTATAGTTTTTTTTGTCCTTTTTGGGGCAGCACTTGCCTTTCTTCCCTTAGAAGAGCGCCCCCTTGAGCAGTGGATTGCCGCTTTTTTCAAATCCGTCTATTCCCCCACTATTTTTTATTGGAAAAAAACCACAAGCGCACCAATATATTTTCAGGCTGAAGTAGCCACTCCTGCTCAAAGCACCCCACAACCCAAGATTGAAGTTACTACCGAGCCCGCCCCGCACACCTCTATCTCAAGACTCAATGAAGCAGAGGAGGCTTTTCTGGTTAATATCGTTAGCCTCACCAGCGAAAAGCCAGCAACTTCAGAGCCAAAAGCGCCCTTACCAAGCCAGTCTTTCCCGGTAAAACCGCCGCCAAAAATTCCTCCCACCACCCCTATTGCCATTCCCAAAACCCCAATTGATACAAAACCTAAAGCGGTAAGTGAGGAAATAAAAGTCACTCCCGTTGCCCAAACTTTATCTCCCCAACCATCCCTACAAGGACAAGCTGCCCAATTTTCTGCCTCCGCCAATCCTCCCAATCCTCCCACCAAACCCAATACCGTCGTCGGCCAAGTATTTGACACCGAGGGTAAAATTGTCGAAGGGGCGATACTGGAAATCAAAGACGCCTCCGGAAGACCAGCTCGAGCTCTAAAAACCAACAAAGCTGGTCACTTTTGGATTGCAACCCCTCTGAGCAAAGGCAATTATGAACTCACAGTTGAGAAAGAGGGTCTTGTTTTTGAACCTCTGATTTTTGAGGCCAACGACGCAATTATTCCGCCTTTCTTTATAAAAGCAAAAGAGAAAAAGGTGATAGACAATGCCTAAACTAAACTCAATTCCAAAACTACCCTTTTTAAGTATTCCGGATGAACCAATTACTGCCCCTGTTCAACAGCTTGTGCCAATTGCCGATATAATAGATAACATCGTCTTTTTTAAAGACGGAGGGGCCTCAATTGTAATGGAGTCCACCTCCCTTAATTTCGGACTTCTTTCCGAAAACGAACAGGAAGCGGTAATTGCTGCCTTTGCTGCTCTTATTAATAGCCTTTCTTTTTCAGTCCAAATCCTTGTTCGCTCGCAAAGAAAGGATATTTCAAGTTATCTTACCTTTCTTGACCAAGCCTATCAAAAAATCTCCAATCCCAAACTACAAAAACTCATGGTAGGCTATAAAAGCTTTATCTCAGAAACAATTAAAAAGAGAAATGTTTTAGGTAAAAGATTTTTTATAATTTTACCCTTTTCTCCTCTGGAATTGGGTGTGACAAAGTCCTTTTTGGCAATTACCAAAAGAGGAGGACCCCTACCTTTTGCTAAAAGTTATGTGATTAAGAAGGTAAAAATTGTACTTCTTCCCAGAAGGGACCATATGATAAGACAGGCAAACCGTCTTGGTTTAAGGCTCAGGCAACTTGAAAAGGACCAGCTCATAGAACTTTTTTATAATATTTTTAATCCACCCCACCCGCCGGTTACACAGGAAATCTTTGGAGAAATTGAAAAACAAACTCAAACTTAATACCATGAAGATAAATTTAGCATTCAAGCAAAAAAAAGAAAATAAAGCGCTTGGGGCGGATTATCTTCCCAAAAAGACAAACGGAAAGTTGGAACTTGGCGAAAAAAAACCAGCCATTGTCAATCCTCTTGAAATTTTAAATAAGGGAGACCTAATTTTGGAAGACATCCTTGCACCGCAAAGTGTTGAGCTGGACTTTGATTTTATAAAAATAAACGACGTTTATCTAAGGACTCTGTTTGTCGGAGGCTATCCTCGTTTTGTAACACCGGGCTGGTTGGAACCGATAATTAATTTTGATCATTCTTTGGATATTAGCTTTTATATTTATCCGGTTGAAGGAAAGTCTGTTCTTGATGAGCTGCGGCGCAAAATAGCTGAAATGGAGGCTGAAATCCACACCGACCTTGAAAGAGGCAAAATTGTCAATCCAGCAACCGAGGCCAAACTTGAAGACGCAAGAGCACTACAAGAGCAATTAGTTAAGGGAATTGAGCGCTTTTATGAATTTGCTTTTTACATTACCATTCCTGCCAATTCCCTTGAGGAGCTTAATCAAATCACACGGCAAGTTGAGTCAACTTTAGGTTCCCTTTTGGTGGTTGCCAAAAGGGCAGCCTTGGATATGGAAAAAGGATTTATTTCAACAGCTCCATTTGGACTTGACAAACTTGCAATCACCAGAAATATGGATACAACAAGTCTGGCAACAACTTTTCCCTTTACTTCTGCCGAGCTTTCAAGCGACACAGGTGTCTTGTACGGCATAAACTCCCAAAACGAGTCCTTTATTATCTTTGATAGATTTAGTCTTGAGAACTCCAACATGACTGTCTTTGCAACATCCGGGGCTGGAAAGTCTTTTTTTGTCAAACTTGAGGCACTGCGTTCCTTAATGCTGGGAACAGAAATTATCGTAATCGACCCTGAAAACGAGTATAAACCCCTTGCCGAGGCAGTGGGGGGTGAGTTTATCAACTTTTCCTTTTCCTCTGCCTCAAAAATAAACCCTTTTGATTTATCTCAAATCTATGAAGAAGGGGAAAACCAGCTTGGTCTTAAGGTTCTTTCTTTACACTCACTTTTTAAGGTGATTATGGGAGAGCTTACCCCCTCGCAAGAAGCGCTTTTGGACCAAGCATTGATAGCAACTTATCGGGGTAAGGGCATTACCATGGATCCTTCTACACAATCAAAAGAGCCACCTCTGATGGAGGACCTTTACAAAACACTTATCGGGATGGAAACAAAAGATGCCTTGGACCTTGCCGCAAGAATCGAAAAATATGTCAAGGGAAGTTTTGTGGGCATTTTTGACCAGCACACAAATATCAGTATCAAAAATCCATTTACGGTTTTTTCGGTCAGGGATTTGCAAGATATTTTGCGCCCAATTGCCATGTTTATCATTCTTGATTTTATCTGGACCAAGGTCAGGCGTGACATCAAAAAACGTCTCCTGGTTGTGGATGAGGCCTGGCATATGATGAGGTATGAAGACTCGGCTCAGTTTTTATGGTCTATTGTCAAACGAGCCAGAAAATATTATCTAGGTTTAACTACAGTTACTCAAGATGTAAGAGATTTCTTATCTTTAGATATAGGTAAAGCAATTGTTACCAACTCCGCAATGAGGCTTCTTTTAAAACAGTCCCCTGCTGCAATCGATGAGGTAGCAGAAACTTTTTATCTTTCCCACGGGGAAAAACAACTTCTTTTGGCAGCTGATATCGGCGAGGGAATTTTATTTGCAGGGCCTCATCACGCTCCAATTAGAGTGGTTGCTTCTGATGAAGAATACAGGTTGGTTACTACAAAGCCACAAGAGATATTTGGCCAAGGTCAAACCAGAAAAGAAGAAATTGTACTGACTCCTACGGAAACAGCTCGAATTGTGCAATAATGAATTAGTATGATAGACCAATATCACGGCACTCCTCCCCCCCAAAAAAAACCAGAAGAACAAGCTAAAAAGGCAGTACAAGAAGCAGCTGGAACTGCACGAGTAGTTGGGCAAAAAGTTGGCCAAAAAGCAACTGGAAAAGTTATTGCAGGGCTTGCAGCAAAGTCGGCCACTGTTGCCAAGGCGGTTGGCGCGCTCAAAGCAGTCGTAACTGGAGTTAAAGCCGCAGCCGCAGCAATCGCGGGGACATTAACCGCGGGTATTACTGCGATAGTTCCGTTTGTTGTTGATATTGCAAAAAAAATCATTACAAAACTACCTATTATCGGTAATGTCGTTAGCTGGCTACAAAGAAAAATCAAAGAGAATTGGAAAAAGCTTGCGATACCTTTAGGAATTACCATTCTTGGACCCTTTTTTGGTTTACCTGCTGCAGCTGCGGTAGGACTTGGAGGTCTTGCTGCTCTTGGTATCTTTGCTACAACTTGGGTCTTAACAGCCATTACCTCAGCAATAGTTGTTCCAACAATAACAGCTATGATACTGATACCATTTCTGGTGCTGTTTGCTTTATTTGTCATAAACGCAGGGGGGTTTGTAGTACCTCCTTCCGAGCAAGTACAGTTGTGGCCGCCTGGAGTTACGGGTGGGGGCTCACCTTTTATAAGGGTTGTCAAAAGGGCAGAAACCCCCGGACCATTTGAGAACACTCAACTCCTCGGAGGTTTAACTGTGAACTATTCTGTTGAGATAAGCGCACCTCTAGGCAATCTTACTAACATCAGCTTTCAAAATACCTGCCAAGTTATAAGAGACGGGTCTTCTCCGCCTTGTACTCATAAGGTGCCTGAACCACCAGAGTTAATTTCTGTGACAACACCATTTACTTTTAGTTACACGGTTACCTATGTGCCTGGTTTTGAAGATTCTTTGGTAATTGATACTTTCACTGTAACTGCAATAGCCGAGGGGGCAAACGGCGAACAAACTTCTTCTGGAAGTGCATCAATTATTATTGGAGATCCCCCCACTTCTTGTTTTGTTTTTGATGACTCTTGGGCTGCCTATCCTCAACGCCAAGCTACAGTACTCTATGCAATAACACAGATGATGGTTGCACCTACTTTTATGACCAGGCTTTGCAGTGGCGGAGAAATTATACTCCACCATAATCCACAACCCGCATGGTGGGGTGGATGGGTAACAGGACTTAAATATATCCAACTTTATCCAAGAGGAGTGGAAAGCAACTGGAACGCTTTTTATACCCTGGCTCACGAATCAGGACATGTTTTAGCTCAAGTAACTGAATTGGACCAGACTTACTATGACAGTCCTGTTGGAAGTCAGCTAATTTGCACTTACCCCGGCGATAACCGACCAAGTGAAAGCTTCGCTGAAATGATTGCTTTGTATTATGTGTTGAACCCTCAAACTACAACTCGGGATTTTAGATGTCTTGGGGGAGAGTCTTTTAAGTGCCGTTACCCTCTTCATTGGCAATTTGCACGAGATGTAATATTCTTGCAAGATCTGGGTTGGGGTAGTGTAGAATGTGAGTAGGAATGAGAAATTTCTTTTCAAAAATTAAAAACTCAAAGATTACTCCTTATCTAATAATTATTATTGTGTCAGTTTTTGTGTACTGGGCTTTCACTTTTGAAAGTTCTAAAACGGTAAGAAACAGCTTTTCTCCAACACCTACTTTTACCCCGGAGAGACAAGCAACATGGGATTCACTTATCCCTGGAAAAAGCTCTAAAAATAATGTTGTTGAAAAGTTGGGTGCTCCGGTTGAGGAATCTGACTCCGAAGGTGTAACAAAAGTTTTATATCGTTCTAAAAGTCCTACTAGAAATCATGAAGCCCACTATATCAATAACGTTTTAACTCTTTTAAAACGAGTTGTTACGCTCAAGGAAGAAACGAAACCCAGTACCATAGAAAGGGAGTATGGTATAGCACCAACAACTCTTTATGGCCCAGATTCAAATAGCGGGATCAATCTTTATGCCTATCCTGAATATGGAATTGCGTACTTAGGCAATCCAGTTGACAATACGGTCATGGAAGTTTGGTATTTTCCTGCAACCACAGAGGATGATTTTATTCAGTCTTATGCAAAGGGATATTTTAAAACTCCTCAACCTCAGTTTTAAGTTCTTATTGGCATAATAAGATGCAAGAAATCTGGGTCTTTTGTGTCTCTAAAAACCCCGGGAGAGTTTGGGTCAGAAAACGAAAGTTCAATTTCGTCAGAGGGACAAACAGCCAAGAATTCCTCAATAAAACGGTAGTTGTATGAAATTGTAAGCTCCTCCCCTTTTACTTTTGCATCAAGAGTTGTCTCCTGGCTTCCTGTACGACTACTTTCCGCGCTTACCTTAATATTATTTTTGAGTATCTTAAGCTGAATAACATTTGAGGACTCACGGGCAAAAACCGAAGCAATTCTAACAGCCCGCAAGAATTCCTCTTTATCAAGAGTAATACTTACTTTTGACTCTCTTGGAATAATCTTCTCAAAATCAGGAAATTCTCCCTCAATGATTCTTGTGGATATTACCGCTTTGGGTACTCCGAAAATAGCCTGTTTCTCAGAAGATTGAAACGAAAATTTTAAGTTGAAATTCTCGTTTGTCAAAATCCGCAATAGTTCATTAATAAAATTTCTAGGCAGAATAAGTTTTTGTTCGTTTTTGACGGCCGGCAAAGGAATTTTCTTATAAGATAATCTAAAACCATCAGTCGCAACCAGCAAAAGTGCACCTTTTGAAAAAATAAACAAAACTCCAGTTAAAATAGGTCTTGCTTCATCTGTGGCAGTTGAAAAAACAACCTGCGAAAGAGCACTTTTAATTTTTTCTTTTGGAAGTTCAATTGCGTTTTTATCTATCTCCTTTACAAGTTCGGGAAAATCTGCAGCATTAATTCCGCTAATGACCGCTGAGAAATTTTCTGAGGTTATACCTAATTTTTCCTCCTTTGATTTAAGAGTTATTGTTTGGGTGGATAAATTTGAAACAATATCAGCAAGTGCTTTTCCGGGAATTGCAATAGCTCCTTCTTTTTGGACTTTTGCTCCAAGAGAAATTGCAATTGAAATTTCCAAATTTGTCGCTAGTATTGTTAATTTTGTTTTTTGAGCTGAAAGAACAACATTTGCCAAAATTGGAAGTTGAGCTCTAAGGTTCACAAAACGAGTAGCCAACTGTAAGGCTTTACTTAATTCTTCCTGAAGTACATCTACTTGCATTTGTTGTAAGTATATTAAAAAAGCTTATTAAATAGTAGTAGTAACAGTAGAGTGTGTTTATATGTTAATTATTACGCTTCTTTTATATTTAACTTCTTTGTTTATAACCAACCTTACTAAATGTTGATAAAAGTGTGGATAGAGTGTTGATAAATGTAGATAAAAAGCTTGTAATTATTAAAATATCCTCAGAGAGATCTTTTTATCCCCAACATATCCTCACGAATTTGCACACTTTCTGAGGCTAGTTCTGTAATTCTTTCCACAGCGTGAATGACGGTTGAGTGGTCGCGATTAACAATTCTTCCAACCTCCTCAAGTGCTAGCCCAAGCTCTGTGCGAAGAAGATACATTAGAATTTGCCGAGGTCGGGCGATTATTCTTGATCGTGCCTCACCTAAAAGAGCGCGTCTACTTATTTTATAATATTTACAAACAGACTCTATTACTATATTGGGGTCTTTAACTTTGGGCTTGGTAGTCAGAGTGTCTCCCCCTCTTCCGATAAGACTTTTAACAAGATCCTCGTTTATCTGAGATTTTTTAATGGAAATTTCTGACATTAATGAGATGATGAGACCTTGAATTTTACGAGCTGTTTCAAGATTACTTGCAATAAGCTGCACAAGCTCAGGGGAAAGATCAATTCCTCTTTCTTTAGCTTTTATCTGAACTATTGCGCAGCGAAGTTCAAAATCAGGAGGTGCAATGTCAACAATAAGACCTGCTTCAAACCTACTTTTTAGTCTTTCTTCAAGTTTAAAAATTTCTGAAGGAGGTTTGTCTGAAGTTAAAACTATTTGTCCTCCTGCTGAAGTAACTGCATTAAATGTGTGGAAAAACTCGTCTTGTACAGCATCTTTGCCGGCAATAAACTGTATATCGTCTATTAAAAGCGCTTTTAGTTTTCTGTATTTTTCCCTGAAAGTTTGGGTGGTTTTGTTTCTGATGCCCTCTATTATGTCGTTTGTGAACTCCTCGCTTGTCGAATAGAGAACTTTGGTGTCCGGGTCTTTTTTTAAAAGCGCATGGCCTATGGCGAGCATAAGGTGACTTTTACCTACCCCCACTCCTCCCCAGATAAAAAGAGGATTATAGCTTTTTCCGGGATTTTGGGCAACGGCCTCAGCCGCTGCAAAGGCCATTTGGTTTGATGATGAAACAGCAAAATTCTCAAAGGTAAAACCTAACCGTATTTTTGACCGCTCAAGAGAGTTTTTTAATTCTTCTTCCTTGTCGCGTTTCTCAAAAAGAGGAGAGGTTGATAAATTTTCCAAGGCTGGTTGGGGCAAGGGTTTGACTGTAAAGACTAGATCACAATGACAACCCAGGCTTTTTACCAAAGAATCTTGTATAAGGCCGTAGTAGCGTTCTTCGATTGTTGATTTCACAAAAGAAGAAGCACAACCAACCTCGACATAAAATCTGTCATCTTTAATTTTTTTTAGGTTGACAAGGTGAGTTTGTGAGAGCCATGTTGAAAATATCGCCGGAGAAACAGAAACTTTTATACTATCCATCAATTCACGCCATAGTGAATTTTTATCAGTCATCTTATGCTAATTTAAAGTGAAGGCAGCTAGGCAGTTTAATGGCATCTTAAATAACTTATCCACATTTCGTCAACCCCGAAAATCACCGAATAAATTTTAATGTAAATTACAACACTTAATACTTTAATGAAGAGAATTTTTAGCTGTGGTAAAAGTAAATTTATTCTTCTATTTTTTTAAGATATGGTGGTATAATCATTACCATGTCAACCAAAAGAACCTACCAGCCAAGTAAGATAAAAAGGAAAAGAAAGTTTGGTTTTCGCAGAAGAAGTAGTTTTTTATCAGGTAAAAAAATAATTAAGAGAAGAAGACTCAAAGGTAGAAAGCGCTTAACCGCCTGATGTTTAGTGCGAGGTATCGAATTAACAGAAAGGAATTTAATGAGGTTAAAAACCAGGGTAAAATTTACCATTCCAGAAGCTTTTCTCTAATTGTTTTTCAAAGAAATGACTCTGAAGCTAGTCGTTTTGGGTTTGTAATTTCGAAGAAGGTTGCAAAAAAAGCAAGCCAGCGCAACAAGATAAAAAGAGTGTTAAGAGAGTTGGTAAGAGAGTTTATTCCTAGATTGAAGGGTGGATTTAGTTGTATTTTCTTAGTACGCCAGGAAGTATTAGAGAAAATTGAGGCTAAAAAACGCAATATTCTTGTCAAAGAGTTGGCAGGGATTTTTAAGAAAGCTAAAATCAGCCTATGAAGCAAATTTTCTTTTTCTTAATCCGTTTTTACCAGAGTTTTATTTCACCAGTATTTGATGCCGCTTTTGGTTTTGGTTGTTGTTTTTTACCTACGTGTTCGGAGTATGCATACCAATCTATTGAAAAACATGGAGTGGTTGGAGGATCAATTCTAGCTATTAAAAGAATAATTCGTTGTCACAACTATAAAAAGGAGGTTTGGGATCCGGTTAAATGAATATATTTAATGTTATTCTTATACAGCCTCTGACAAATGGTCTAATCGTTTTTTACAAACTTTTGGGAGGGAATTTGGGGCTTGCGATTATCGGCTTCTCAATTTTACTTCGCGTAATCTTAAATCCTTTGAGTAAGCCCTATATGGAGTCAATGAAAAAGATGCGCGAATTTGCTCCTCAACTCGAAAAACTTAAAAAAAGACACAAAGGCGACAGGCAAAAACTTCTTAAGGCTCAGGCAGAATTTTACAAGGAAAAAGGAATTAACCCGGGGACAGGGTGTCTTCCTCAAATCTTACAGCTTATTATTCTTATTGCTTTTTTGAATGTTTTTATGAGTGTTTTAAGCGCCAATGGCGAGGTGATGGTTAAACTTAATAATCTTTTATACGAGCCATTGAAATTTACTCAAGAAGAAAAAATAAATACAAAGTTTCTTTATCTTGATATGGCCAAGCCAGATGTAGTTAAAGTTTCTTTTCTTCCTTTTCCTCTGCCCGGAGCGGTGCTAATTCTTGCGGCAATTGTACAGTTAATCTCGGCCAAAATGATGAGTCCTTATATTGAGACTCAAAAGGCTATTGCCAAAAAAACTAAAGAGGAGTTGGATGATTTTCAGGTTGCCTTTCAGCGTTCTGCAACATACACCTTCCCACTTTTAACCATTGTCTTTGGAATGAGTTTTCCCTCTGGTCTTGCTCTTTATTGGTTGGTTTATTCTCTAATTCAAGTTTTCAGTCAATATAAAGTTTCAGGATGGGGCGGGCTATCCCCTTGGCTAGAAAGAGTAGGTCTGCTAAAATTGTCGGGCAAGTATGAGAAAGTTAAATAAATCTTCAAAAGAGACTGTAGCTAATTTGGAAGAGATTCTTGAAAAGCTGTGCAAGGAGCTTTTCTTAAAGCTGGGTATAGAGGTAGAATTTAGTATTACCAAAGAGACAAAGAAAGGCGAAAGCCCGACTCTTTTTGTTAATATTAATTCCAAAAAAGAAAAGGGCCTTCTTATTGGGAGAAGGGGTACAACACTTTTGGCAATTCAGTATTTTCTGGGTATTGCTTTGAAACAAAAAATTGGTGAGTGGGTAAGAGTTGTAGTGAATGTTGGAGATTGGAGACAGCGTGCTGAAGAGTATCTTGAGCAACTCGCTCGTCAGGCAGCCTCACGGGCACTTGAGACAGGGGAGCCTCAAAACTTGTATAATTTGTCCCCTTCACAGCGAAGAACGATTCATCTTTTCTTATCAGATGATAAAAATATTACAACCGAATCCATTGGAGAAGGGGAAGAAAGGTATCTCGTTGTTAAGCCTAAAAACCAATAGAGTTTTTTTATAAATTACTTTTTTATGATAGGGTGTGAGACTCCAAGATATTTTTTTTAATTTATTTTTATTTTTTTTACCTACACAGCTTGCTTACCATTTTTGGCCTTCCTGGTCTTTAATCTATGGAATAAGAGTTGACTATCTTGCGCCAGCTATCTATTTAACCGATATTTTATTTTGTTTGGCTTTTTTAACTTGGGTTTTTGCGAACCGCCAAATTATCAAAAAAAAGGTTTTATCTTACAGATTTTTTTTATTAACCTTAATTTACTTAGTTTGCGCTTTTATAAATATAACAAATTCAAAAATCCCGCAGGCTTCGGTTTATAACTGGTTAAAAGCATTAGAACTTATTTGTATCGGGATTTACACATATGGCAATTGGTTTAATATTAGGTTGGCCCTAAGAACTATAATTCCTTTTTGGTTTATTTTTATTTTTTTTATTTCTGTCCTGCATTTCTTTCAAGGCAGAACCATAGGAGGGATTTTTTATTTTTTGGGAGAAAGATCGTTCAATATTGCAACTCCCGGAATTGCGTTAGTTAAGGTTTTTGGTAAAGATTTTTTGCGCCCTTATGCTACTTTCCCACACCCAAACGTTATGGGCGGTTTTGTAGCAGCTGCAATGCTTTTGATGCTTTGCCTTGAAAAAATTTTTTTTAAAAGACTTTTTATCTTTATAGGAATCTTATTGATTTTTTTGAGTTTTTCTCAAAACGCTTGGGGAGCCTTTATTTTAACTGTTATCGTCTTTTTTTTAACCAAAAAAGGAAAAAGCAACACCATTTGGCCTATTTTTAAAATATTAGCTTTGGGTGTACTTATTTTTTCTTTGGCACAGTTAATTTTTTCTGATTTACTTTTGGAAGGTAACTATCAATTTGTAGAGAATATTCAAAGGCGTCTCATTTTGTCTGCTGTTTCCAAAAAAGTATTTTTAGAAAACCCTCTAGGGGGTTGTGGTCTTGGTGTATTTATTCAGAGTCTTCCGGCCCATAAAAACTATTTTGATTTTTTGCAAAATTCAAGTTTTTTTTGGTGGCTCCAACCCGTGCATAATATTTATCTTCTTTTGGCTGATGAACTTGGTTTAATTGGTATTATTTTTCTGGTTTACTTTATTTGTGTACTTGCTAAAATTCTCAAAGAAAAAAAAAGTTGTTATATTTTTCCTTTGTTAATTGTTTTTTTAACAGGCAGCTTTGATCACTATTGGTTAACACTCCAACAAACAAGAGTGTTATTGGTAATACTTATAGCAGCCTTTTTGGTAGAGAGTAAGTTACACAATGCTTATTCAAAATGAAATTTACATTTATTCAGACGGTGGTGCCAGGGGAAACCCCGGTCCGGCAGCATGTGCTTTTGCTGTTTATGACCAAAAGAAAAAACTTATTTCTCAAGGGTCAAAGTTTTTGGGAGTTAAAACAAATAATGTTGCTGAATACCTGGGAGTAATTAGTGCTTTAAGCTGGTTACTTGAGCAAAGAAAAAATTTTCAAGCCAAAAACATTATTTTTTATTTGGACTCAGAGTTGGTGTGTAGACAATTAAATGGTCATTATAAAATTAAGAACAAAAACCTTATTGCTTTGTCAAAAAAAATATTCAGAACAATCAATTATCTGGGTGTTAAAGTCCGCTTTGTTAGTATTCCCCGAAGCTCCAATGTCTATGCTGATAAGCTGGTAAATAAAATTTTGGATAAATACTCCTAAGAAAAGTTTCAAGGTTCACGTCACTGAAAAGTAGCTAAAATCAACCTGGCACTTGAAAATAGACCGATTTATTCAATAAATCATAAAATTGATGGTGGAAAAAATATTTGAAAAAAAGTTAATTTTTCCACACAAACCTATTGCTCCAATGAAATTAAAAGAAGTAAGATTTTATATATGAAGCCAAAGGCACTGGTGATTTCAAGTTACAATCCTTTATCAGAAGAGCTTGTGAAAACTCTTTTGTCTTCTGGATGTGAAGTTTACACACTAACAAAAGACACTAAAAACTGGCAAAAATTAAACTTCGCCAATAGGATTTCTTTTGTTTCCCAAAAACATAAGTTAACTGAGCGTATTAATTACATTTTTATTTTACAGGGTTTTGGTGGAAGAAGTTTTGGTTTTGATTTTTGTTTTCTTAAAGACCTTATTGCAAGAAAGGTATTGATTTTTCCCTTAAGAGTTGAAAACAAAAAGGATTATCAGTCTATTTGTATTCTTAAAAAGGAATTTTCTCAGAACAGGCTTTACAAAAAAGAAATTTTTGCTGGGGAAGTGATTGACTTTAGTAATGGCAATGTCAATTTTTTTATACCAAAAGCAGCATATGAAGCTTTTAGAAAAAAGAAGATTTATTTTTCTAAGGACGAAAAATTTTTGTATATTGCAAAGCTACAAGATGTTATTAGAGCTGCTTTAAAACTTGCTTTTTCTTTTGACAATAAAGATGAGACTGTAGTTGTTGCCCAAAAAATTCCGCTAACTGTTTTTTTTCAAAAATTAAAGATTTTTATCCCTGAGCTTAAGGCAGTTTTTGAGGGTCGAAAAGGGTACTTTTTTTCATTTAAGAATATCAGGGTTGCGGACAAAGACCATTTGAAAGCCCTGGATTCTTTTATCAAGTACACACACTACAGATATCTTACAACCAGACAAAAAGTAAAAAGAGTAAAGATAGAAATTCCAAAGATTAATCTGCAAAAAAGGTTTAAATTTTTTCTGATTGGAGTTTTTGTGTTTTTGGTTTTTCCGTCTGCTTTATATTTTTTTTCTCTATTTACACTCGCAACAGCTTATTTTAATGCCTCTTCTGGTAAACTTTCTTTTGCCCGTTCACTTACTTTTTTTGGGAATTTGACCTCCAGTTTTTCTTATAAAATTTTTGATTTTTATAGCTACACTCCCTTGATTGGAAAAATTTTTGTACCACTTAGGAATAATACTTATCTTTTAGACAAAACCTATCTTGTTTCTCTTAAGGCTTTTGAAGTTTTTGAATATTACAAAAATATTTTTGAAGTAATTTTGAGTGAAAAAGACTACGACCTAGAACTTTTAGCCGGAAAGGCTGCTATTAGTTTGAAAGATATTTATACCCAGACATCGTTTCTACAAACTCAGTTAGACGAATTGCCTTTTTTGAAAAAATTCGTTGACTTTAATTCTTCTGCCTTATCTGAAGGCCGTCTCTTGATTTATCAACTTGCAAGACTAAGCGAAAGACTACCTGAACTTTTGGGTAAAAATGGCAAAAGAACATATCTTCTTCTTTTTCAAAATAACTCCGAATTAAGGGCAACGGGGGGGTTTATAGGCTCTTTTGCACTAATTACTTTAGATAAAGGAAAGCTCATAGACACAAGTATCTATGATGTTTACACGGCAGACGGACAATTGAAAGGTCACGTAGAGCCACCTCTTCCGATAAAAAGTTATTTAGGCGAAGCTAATTGGTATTTGCGGGATTCTAATTGGGATGCTGATTTTCCAACTTCAGCCAAAAGGGCAGAGTGGTTTTTAGAAAAAGAATTCGAAAGATCTGTTGATGGTGTGATAGGTGTTGATTTAGAGATTGTCAAAGACCTTCTTGAGATTACCGGGCCTATAAAACTAGAAGATTTTCAAATAACGCTAAATCACAAAAACTTTTACGAAAAAATTCAATACGAGGTCGAGGGAGATTTTTTCCCGGGTTCAAGACAAAAAGCAGATATCTTAACTGCCCTGGTAAATTCGCTTCTCGCAAATCTTTTAGAAATCAAAGATGAGGCAAGGTTTATTAAAATTGCGCGTATATTTTATAAAAACTTGCAATCCAAAAGTGTCCAGCTTTATTTTCATGATTCTAACGCCGCCAAAGCCCTTAGAGAAATTGGTTGGGATGGTTCCATTAAAATCCCAAGCTGCAAAGGCAACTGTACAGCAGTTTTTCTGGGCGTTGTAGAGTCTAATCTTGGTGTCAATAAGGCGAATTATTTTATCAGGCGCTCAATGAATTTATCCTCATATGTTTTTAATGAGAAAATTGACAATTACCTTTCGATAGTCCTTAAAAATGACTCACCGGAAACTAATTTGTTATTTGGAAGATATAAAGTATATATCAGGCTTTTGACAAACCCACAAAGCATTTTTAAAAAGGTAGAGGTTATAGGTAAAGATAAGATATTGCTTGATCCGGAAATTAAAGACAGGAATAGCTGGTGGGAGGCGGGTGTTTTGGTGGAAGTACCAGCTAAAGAGGAGCGAACAATTCTTTTTTCTTGGACTCAAAAACACTCTGTCGATTTTTCCACCAAGGGTGAGATTTCCTATTACTGGAGGAAGCAGGCAGGAACTAAAGAAGACCCAATTTATCTTCAAATATACGCACCCTTTGCTAAAAAAGAGGGTATCAAGTATAATACACTTTTATCTAAGGATTTTTATATAAATCTTAGTTGGTAAAGCTTTTCTCATGAAAAAAGCAACAAACAGCAAAAATACAATTAGAGAGACCTTAAAAGCAGAAGAGCGAAGAATTTTTGGCAGAAAAGTAAAAAGACTAAGGGCTCAGGGTTGGCTTCCAGCCAGTGTTTATGGTAGGAAAATAAAATCTCAGTCAATTCAGGTTAAAAAAGATGACCTTGAATCCATATACAAAAAGGTTGGAGAGACTGGTCTTCTCAAGCTTTTGTTAGGCAAAGAGGAAAAGCCGGTTCTTATACACAATCTCCAGAAAGACCCTGTTAGTGATGAATTGTTGCATGTTGATTTTTTACAGGTTGATCTTAAAGAGAAGGTCACAACGACTGTTCCAGTAGAGTTTGTTGGAGAATCTCCTGCTGAAAAAAGTGGTATAGGTACTGTTGTCCAAGAAACCAAGGAAGTGGAGGTTGAAGCTCTTCCTGTAGATTTACCTGAAAGGTTTATAGTAGATATTTCTACACTTTCTGAGGTTGATCAGCTGATAAAAGTTGGAGATCTCAAATACGATAAAGAAAAAATTGAGATTAAAACTCCCAAGGAAAGAATAATTGTCAAGGTGGAACCGCCGCAAAAGGAAGAGGTTGTTTCTCCTCCTCCACAAGAGGAAGTGGTTAAAGAAGCTCCCCCAGAAGCAAAGGAACAAAGTGGGGAAGAAGGTCCAAAAGAGGAAAAATCACAGTCCTAGAAGATTTTTAAGTTCCGCTACAGAAGCGGAGTTGGGATCGATTTTTTGGGCATTTTCAAACCAGGCAATAGCATAATCCCGATTACCATAAAAAAGCTCAATTTTTGCCAGATTAATCCATCCGTCCCTGTAGCTTGGGTGGTTTACTACGATATTTTCCCAAAATCGTATTTCTTTTTCTTTATTCTTTAAATTTGTTGATATACCCAAAACTTTTTTATTTTCATTAAATCTGAGGAGGTTTAGAGAAGTTAAAAAAAGAATAAAAACCACTCCAAAACAAAGCAAAAGATAAGAAGCAGTAACATTTTGAGTTCTTTTTGCCACTACTTTAGTATAGGCCAAGAAGCGCTTGCTAATAAAGGGGAATCAAAATTCTCTTTGCCAATTTGCCAGATTGCCTCAGTTACAAAAGGCATAAAAGGGTGAAGAATCTTTAAGGATTCTTGAAGGACCCAAAGAAGTATTTTTTGAGATTCGTCACGACGTTTTTTAGCACTTTCAAGATAAGTGTTTGCAAAATCATGCCAGACAAACCTATACAATTCTTCGGTTGCCTCATTAAGACGGTACTTTTCCAAAAGCCTAGTGACTTTCTTGACAGTTTTTTTAAGATTAGTCAGAATAGCTTTGTCTTGAGGGAAAGAAGAACGGGGATTTCTTATTGGTTTTTTATCTCCATCATAGCTAAGTATAAAACGCGCAATATTCCAGATTTTGTTTGCAAAGTTTCTTTGGCCTTTGATGTTTTCTTCAGATAAGGAAATGTCGTTTTCAACCAATGTCCCCCAGACCAGCCCCATCCTCAGAGCGTCGGCGCCATACTTTTCAATCATCACAAGGGGATTGATTACGTTTCCAATGGATTTGCTGATTTTGGCCCCATGTTTGTCTCTGACTAAGCCGTGTATTAAAACTTCTTTAAAGGGCGCTTTACCTGTTGCCCAAAGTCCAAGCATAATCATCCTGATTACCCAGAAAGGCAGGATATCGTATGCAGTTTCCATAATCGATGTTGGATAGAAATAGCCGAAATCGCTAAATTTATCTTTGTTTTTATTTAAAATTGGAAATTGAAGATTGGTGACTTCACTTGAGGCCAGGAGAGTGGCATATGGCCACTGGCCCGACGAAAACCAAGTATCAAACGTGTCTGAATCTTGTTTAAGGACTTTTCCATTGCATAAGTTGCACGCCTTGGGGGTTTCTCCTTCGGTTATTGTCCAGTTAAGGCATTTTTCGCACCTCCAAGCCGGAATTTTTATACCCCAGATTATCTGGCGGCTTATGTTCCAGTCTTTTAAGTTTTTGAACCAGTGTCGGGCAATTTTTTCAAATTTTTTGCTGACAAAAACAACCTCTTTTTTGTTTATTGCATCAAGAGATTTTTTTGCAAGGGGAGTAACTTTTAAGAACCACTGCTTTCTTATTAATGGCTCAATAACCCCACCACAGCGATAGCATGTTCCCACGCTGTGATGAATAGTTTCTATTTTTTTAATTAATCCTTTAGTTTTTAAATCTTTTAAAACTTCTTCTCTGGCCATTTGGGGTTTTAAGCCGATATATTTTTCTGGAGTGTTAACCATCTTACCTTGATCATCTATTACAGAAATAGTTGCAAGTTTGTGTTTTTTCCCGATTTCAAAATCAAGAGGGTCGTGTCCCGGGGTTATCTTTAAAGCACCCGTGCCAAAACCTATTTCAACAAGCGAGTCTTGGATAATTGGAATTTCCCTTTCGATAAGGGGGATAACTGCTTTTTTACCAAGTAATTTTTTGTATTTTTTATCTTTTGGGTTTACAGCCACAGCTACATCAGCAAAAATTGTCTCCGGCCGAGTTGTTGCGATGACAACGGTTTTATAATCAAGATAATAAAAGGGGTCGTCCCTTTCCTGATATTTCACTTCAAGTTCAGAAAGGGAAGTGCCACAAGCGGGACAATAATTAACTATTCGCTCTCCTCGATAGATAAGTCCATCATCGTAAAGTTTTTTGAAAGTTTTATAGACTATTTTTACTATCTTGTCATCAAGTGTGAATTTATTGCGAGTCCAATCACAGGAAGCCCCCATTCTTCGCAACTGCTTTTCCATATTGCCTTTGTATTTAAATACATACTCGTAAATCATTTTGTATAAACTTTCATAATCATAGTCAAAGCGACTCTTGCCTTGTTGCCGCAAACGTTTTTCAAAAACATACTGTGTTTCGATGCCGGCATGATCAGCACCAGGAAGCCAAAGAGTGGAATAACCTCTCATTCTTTTGTAACGAATTAGAATGTCTTGAACTGTGATAAAACGCGCGTGTCCGATATGCAGGTCATCATTGGCGTTTGGAGGGGGCATAATAATACAGAATGGTTTTTTGGAGGCAGTGATCTTGGGTGTAAAGACTCCACTTTTTTCCCAGAGATTATAAAGTTCTTCTTCGTAGTTTTTATGATTAAATACTTTATCCATTTAAAGCAAATTATACTATTTTACTGAGCGATTGTTAACTCTGGTTGAGCTTTTATTTTGCTCCAGTGAACTGGTTTAAAATTATAAAAAGCGGCAGAAGCAATGTAAACGGCATTGTCTGTACAAAGTTTTACTGCCGGCATGTACAAACGGGGCGACAAATTTCCCTCTTTTAAATTTGCGGCCAAAGATTCCCGAAGACGTTTGTTTGCCGCAACTCCGCCAGCTAGACACAGGCTTTTTGGTTTGTATTTTTCAACTGCTCTCATTGTTTTGAAAACCAAACAATCAACTATAGCTTCTTGTATTTCGTGGGCCAGCATCTGGATTGTTAAATCGTTAAATAATTTTTTCTTTTTGAGAGTTTCTACCTCTTTTAAAACAGCAGTTTTTAATCCACTAAAAGAAAAATCAAAATTTTTCTCATTAACCATTGGTCTTGGTAAATTAATTTTGAATTTTGGATTCTGAATCTTGAATTTTTCAGCAGCAGACGAGATGGCTGGCCCTCCCGGGTAGGGTAATCCTAAAAGTCTTGCTGTTTTGTCAAATGCTTCTCCGGCAGCGTCGTCTCGTGTTCCTCCGATCCATTGGAGTTTACCGTGTCCTTTCATAATAACCAAATCGGTGTGACCGCCGGAGACAACCAATGCCAAAACAGGGAATTCTGGGGCAATATTTTTTTTATTGGACTTACTTTCTACCCAGTTTGCATAAATGTGTCCCACGAGGTGATTTACTGGAATAATTGGTTTTTGCCAAAGATAAGAAAGTGTCTTTGCTGTTTCCACTCCAACCAGTAAAGATCCAATAAGACCCGGGCCGATTGTCACAGCGACGGCGTCAATTCCGGGGTGCTTGAAGTTTACAGACGAGCTTTTTCCCAAACCTAATTCCAAAGTTTCAGAGATTACCGGGAGAATTGATTTAACTTGTTGACGGGCGGCGATTTCGGGGATAATACCTCCGGTTTTTGCGTGTATCTTAAGCGAACTGGCCACAACTGAGGAAACTATCTTAGTTCCATTTTCGACAATAGAGGAAGCTGTTTCATCGCAGCTTGTTTCGATTGCCAAAATTCTCATCAGTAATTTTAACACACTCCTTAATTAAGGCCGGGTCCCTCTTAAATATACGGCTTGCCATGGGCGGTAATTTGAGTAGAAAGTCTTTTGGTAAATAATTTCTCCACTTCTTTCAACGGTGTAGTCAAAGCGCACTTTTGCTCCCCAAGCTTTGTATTCGATTTGTTTCACTTGTCCCAAGGCAAGGGTGGGGTCATCTATGTAAAGATCCTCGGGTGGGGGAACAATATCAGTTATTACAGGACTTGTCGTTCTTGCTACCCTTTTGTCGTTTGTGCCATAAAGTTCGAAAATCAAAGTGGATGTTTTTTTGTCTACATGCGTTTGAATCAGTACGTGGCCGGGGGTATCGTTTTTGATTTTAAGGTCAGCGGTTGGGTCAAAGACTGTAGCATCAAAGCCGGGTTTAGTATCCTGTTCATAATAGGAAACTCTGTATGAATGAGCCCTTCTTTCTATAATCGGAAGCCCAGCGGAAAGTGCTGCTCTAAACAAAGTTGTAGAGACCTGACAGACCCCGCCCCCGTCGCCAAGAACAGTTTTTCCTTCCTTAATAATATAGGCCTCCTTATAACCGGTAAATTTGGATACGTCACCTAGGGCTTTATTGAACGAAAATATTTCTCCAGGAGCAATAAGCAGACCATTCAGGCGCGAAGAGGCTAAAATTATGTTGTGTATTCTTGAAGCAGTTGAACCACGGAAACGCGAGGAGCCCTTACCTATAAGGGTTTCTATTCCAAGATTGTTGATGTCTTTAGTTTGAATTTTTGGTGGAGTTTTGATTACAGGAACCTCAAAGGTAACCTTTTGAGTATCTTCATTTTCTAGCTTCCATAAAGCCTCGATTAATTTTTGTTTGAATTCTTCTTGGTTGATTGTTAAGCCATCCTTGGCCGGAGCAAATTCCGTTATTCTATCCTCTGCAAAAATAAAGGTTGGATTTTGAGGCTCTTTTTCTATTTTTGGTCTAAGGTTATCAAGGATTTTTTTTATCACTTCATCTAAATAGGGCTCTTGTTCGGGATAGAAAGGATTAAGAATAGCCAAAAGTTCCTCTTGTTCAATGGCAAATTCTTGATTCTCGCTGGTAAGTTCCACTTTTTTATTGACCAATTTTTTAGCTCTTTCCTCAAAGATATTAAGCTCTTTTTCAGAAAGACTGGGGTTGGTTATTTTAACTGGGATTAAGATAGGTTCGAAGTTTCCCCAAGCTAGATTTGTTTTTATTGTCTTTTCAAGCGCCTTTTCATCAACCGAAATCCCCTGTATGCCCTCAAATATCTGCAGTATTCCATTTTCCAGACTTGCCCGTGGATGGGCTGCTTCTTTATTAATTTGTTCTGCAATTTTTGAAATCTCTGAAGCAAGCTTTTGTTCATTAAAGTTTACTAGCAAGGCTATTTGGAAATCTTTCTTCATGAGTATTTGAAGTATGTGGCCGATGTCTGGAATTGGGTTTCCGGTTCGTGCAAATTGATATGCGGCCTGAACTGTTTGTGGAAAATCTATATTAAATTCTATTTCTTTTAGGTTAATTTTGAAGTTTTGTTGTTCGTGGGTTAAGACCAACTCCGGGGGAACTTTTATACTTTCTCGAAGAATCTCTTGTGCTTCGGCCTTTTTTTTATTTTCCAAAAAGATTTGCCCCACCTTTACACCCGGGTATATTTTGCCCAAAAAAGACAAGACAAAAACCAAAGGTAAAAAGGCAACAAAAAGGCTTGCCGCCAGAAAGGCGAGAATTATATTATGGTAATAAGGTGTCTTTTTCATCTTCCTTTTAATATTTTGAATATGATAACATCAAGCATAGACTAAAATTAGAGGAGAATATGGCTGTCCAAAACACTAATAATTCCCAGTCAATTCCGCCGGTTTATACTCCACCGGCGCCGCCCCCGGTTGTCAAACCCCAAGGGATTGAGCAACCTCAGGCGAATCAGCCTCCTAGCCAGGCCGGAGTTGGTTTTCCGGGTTTTGTAGCTACCCCCAAACCCAAACGTGGTATTTTTGTTAAGCTTTTATTTTTCTTGATTCCGCTTATTTTAATTACTTCTTTTGTTTTTTACCTTATTTTTACCAAAAAAATATCTTTGCCCGGACTTGAGACACCTTTTGGCGAAAAAACCATAAGATGGTGGGGTTTGTGGGAGGATGAATCAGTCATCCTACCTCTTATTGCCGAGTATGAAGAAAAAAATCCAAACATAAAAATCAAATATCTGAAACAATCCAAAGAAGACTATCGAGTTAGGCTAGATCGTTCTCTTTCAAAAGGGGAGGGGCCGGACATCTTTCGCATACACAACACCTGGGTTCCAATGTTTGCTTCTTATCTTGATCCTCTGCCTTCCTCAGTGATGAGTGCAACTGAGTATTCACAAACCTTTTATCCGGTTATTACCAGGGATATGACGCTGGGGAGGGATTTGGTTGGTATTCCTTTGGGTTTTGATACACTGGCCATGTTTATTAATTTGGATATCTTTGAAAGCTTTGCCAAAAGTCCTCCCACAACATGGGACGAGCTTAAAGAAACAGCTCAGCAGCTTACCATAAAAGATAAGGAGGGAAATATCCTAAGCTCTGGGTTGGCAATGGGTTTTACTCAAAATGTCGACCACTGGCAGGAGATTCTTGCGCTTTTGATGCTTCAGAATGGAGTAAAAATGTCAAAGCCCGTTGGAGAAGACGCTGAAAACGCACTTAAGTACTTTACCTACTTTGCCACAGTCAATAAAACCTGGGACTCTACACTTCCTCCTTCAACATTTATGTTTGCCAATGGAAAATTGGCAATTCTTTTTGCACCCTCTTGGAGAGCATTTGAAATTGATCAAATCAATCCCAAGCTAAGATATAAGGTTTATCCAGTACCTCAAATTCCAAAAGATAACCCCGGCGAAGCAGATGTCACCTATGCTTCTTATTGGGTAGAAGGAGTTTGGAAGCAAAGCAAAGTCAAAACCGAAGCTTGGAATTTTCTGAAATTTCTTACCAGTAAGGAATCCCTACAAAAACTTTATGAGAATGAATCTAAGCTGCGTCGCTTTGGAGAGCCATATCCAAGAGTGGATATGGCTTCTTTGATTTCGTCTGATCCAATAGCAGGAGCCTTTGTCAGTCAGGGTAATAAAGCCCAGAGTTGGTATTTGGCATCTCGAACTTTTGATGGTGATACCGGAATTAATACAAGAATAAATAAATACTTTGAAGATGCGGTAAACTCCGTTGTTGCTGGAACTTCCCCTTCCGCCGCTTTACAGACTGCGTCTTTGGGGGTTAGCCAAGTTTTAGCAGATTATGGTCTTATCATGGCGCCGCCGACTAAAAAGTAAGCACTACTTTTCTTTAATTTATCATGATCTTTTTGATTACCCCCTAAGTATAGGCGACCTTGAAAGATGGGTTACTACCAAGAAGTTTACACTTAAAAAAATCCCAAAAATTGAGCACAAAAATGGTTATCTTTTTTTGAAAGGCAGAGAGAATACTCTTTTACTTAGAAAAAAAAGAGAAAAAAATTATCAAGCCAAACTTCAGATTGCAAAAAAAGCAAGTCTGGTGATGGGGCTAATTCCTTTTGTTAGGGGAGTTTTTCTGACAGGAGCACTGGCTATGCAAAATGCTGATGAAAATTCTGACATTGATTTTATGGTGATAACTTCTAGGAATTGTCTTTGGACAACAAGACTTCTGACTTACCTTCTTTTTTATCTTGCCGGAATTCAATTTAGACGTTTCTCTAATACAAATCAAAAAGACAAAATTTGTTTGAATATCTGGCTTGACGAATCAACTCTTGCCTGGGATAAAAGGCAAAGAAATGTTTATACTGCCCATGAAATTGCTCAAGTGATTCCTCTTGTCAATAGGGATAAAATTTACGAGAGATTTATTTGGAAGAATAAGTGGATTAGAAATTATTGGCCAAATGCTGTAAAAGTGATGAAGCCAAAAACTCAAAATACCACCCCTTATCCATTGACTGCTATCTTTGAGACATTGGCCCGAAAGTTACAATTTTTATATATGAGAAGAAAAAAAACAGTTGAGGTTATAAGTGAAAGTCGGGCTATTTTTCATCCGGTTGACAGGTCTAAGCAGATAATTTCTCTTCTGGAAAAATATGCTTAAAAATTTTGAAAAAACAATAATTTTTTTGGCAAAAGCCCTAAAAGATTACCAATACGCTATCCGTGGAACTGCAAGCTTGGTTCTTCAGGGCTTTGAGATGAATGTAGATGATATAGATATTCTGTGTGATAAAAAGACGGCACTGGCGTGTAACGAGATTTTCAAGGATTACTTGCTTGAGAAAGTTGAATTCAAAATATCTGATAAATTTAAATCTTATTTTGGGAAATTTAAGATAAATGGTGTTGATGTTGAGGTAATGGGGGAGTGGCAGATAAAAATTCAAAATCCAAAAAGCAAAATTCAAAACTGGTCGGAGGTTTTTAGTGCAACAGAAAGAAAAAAGGTTAGACTTGATGGACAGGAAATCTGGGTTACAACTCCTGAGTCAGAACTGAAAATGTTTGCAGCAATGGGCCGCTGGAATGCTTATCATAAAATCAAAAAACAGCTACTTGACAAAGCTCAATCTAAATTACTACAATAGCACTCGTAGATGAGGAATGCTAATTGCCTCTTGACAAGCGGCAATTAGTTTTTATAATTGCGAATTAAAAAAAACTATGAGTACGAAATCCACAAAATTAAACCTGCAACCCACCGCTGGTTATCTGCTTGTGGAGCCCTTAGAAGCAACCTCTAAAACTGATTCAGGGATTTATCTTCCGGATAGTGCTTCGGAAAAACCTCAAAAGGGAAAAGTTTTAGCCGTTGGCCCTGATGAGATAACCGACTCAGGAGTAAAAAGAAAAGCTCCGGCAAAAGTAGGTGACACAGTTATCTACAAAAAATGGGGCGGGAGCGAAGTCAAAATTGGCACAAAGGAATATTTGTTTGCAAAATTTGAAGACATTTTAGCTATTGAAAAATAATATGGCAAAACAACTTAAATTTTCAGAGGATGCAAGAGTTTCCCTTCTTAAGGGAATTGATGCTGTTGCCAAGGCAGTTGTTACCACCCTGGGGCCAAAGGGAAGGAATGTGGCTTTGGATAAAAAATGGGGAGCTCCAAATATCGTTCACGATGGGGTTTCTGTTGCCAAAGAAATTGACCTTAAAGATCCCTTTGAAAACATGGGTGCGCAACTTGTAAAAGAAGCCGCCAGTAAAACCAACGACACTGCAGGGGATGGAACAACAACCTCCACTCTTCTTGCTCAGGTTATGGCAAGGTCAGGAATGAAAAATATCACTGCTGGTTCAAACCCTATGATAATTAAAAGGGGAATTGAGAAGGCTGTAGATGCGGTTGTTTCTGAACTTAAGAAAATTGCCAAACCAATTAAAAACAAAGAAGAAATAACCCAGGTTGCAACTGTTTCCGCAGGAGATGAAGCAATTGGAGCAAAAATTGCCGAGGCCTTGGATAAGGTTGGTAGGGATGGAGTGGTTACGGTTGAGGAAGGAAAAGGTCTTGAAATTGAGATTGAATACAAAGAGGGCATGGAATTTGACAGGGGTTATGTTTCTCCTTATTTTGTGACCAATCCCGAGAGAATGGAGGCAGAAATAGAAGATGCGCATATCTTAATAACAGATAAGAAAATCTCCTCCCTTCAGGATTTACTGCCATTCTTGGAAAAGTTCGTAAAAGTAAGCAAAAACATTGTTATCATTGCTGATGAAGTAGAAGGAGAGGCTTTGGCAACTTTAGTTGTCAATAAACTCAAAGGAACAATCAATGTTTTGGCGGTTAAAGCTCCTGGTTTTGGAGATCGCCGAAAAGAAATGCTTGAGGATATTGCCATTTTAACGGGTGGGGTTGTTATTAGCGAGGACACAGGCAGAACTTTTGAGTCTATTGAACCAACCGACCTTGGAAGGGCTGATAAAGTCTGGTCAGACAAAGACAATACCCGAATAATTGGAGGAAAAGGGGACAAAAAGGCAATCAACGCAAGAATTGCCTTGATTAAACGCCAAATAAGCGAGACCGACTCGGATTTTGATAAAGAAAAATTAGAAGAAAGACTAGCCAAATTATCTGGTGGAGTTGCCCAAATTAACGTTGGTGCAGCAACTGAAATTGAGCTTAATGAAAAGAAAGAAAGAGTCAAGGATGCGGTTGGGGCTACCAAGGCGGCAATTGAAGAAGGAATAGTTCCCGGAGGAGGTGTTGCATACTTGAGGGCTAGGAAAGCTATTAAAGCTCTTAAGGCAGAAGAAAAAGATGAACAAATAGGATTTGATATTGTAAGCGAGGCTTTGGAGATGCCCTTAAGGTGGCTAGCTAAAAATGCCGGGGAGGATGATGGTTATATTCTAAAGACAATTGAGGAAAAAGAAGACGGCGATTATGGATACAATGTTATGACAGGGAAGTTTGGTTCAATGACAGGTTTTGGAATTTTGGACCCTCTAAAAGTAACGCGCTCAGCTTTACAAAACGCAGCCTCGGTGGCTATGATGGTTTTGACAACTGAAGCCTTGGTAACTGATATTCCCGAAGAAAAGAATCCGCCTGCCGGTGGATCTCCAATGGGCGGGGGAATGGATTATTAAGGATAGTTCTTCTTTACTTTTCCTAAGCGTTAAATTAGCCCGTGTAGTATCATTTTTATTTTACGTGGATTAACAGAGGAAGTAAAATTAGCTTAGAATGAAGGCAAAAAACGACAATCGTCAAATATCCAAACCTGAAAACATCTATAAAGAGTTTCCTGGTTTTGAAATAGAAAGCAAGTTCCAACTTTTAAGAATTCCCCGCTTTTCATTTTTGGATAAAGTAAAAAGTGTTTTAGAAAACTCTCAGTTTGTGGTAGTTCCAGGAATGGAGAAATTTGAATGGGTTTTCCATTTTGATTACCATGTTTATAAAAAAAACAAGAAACTTAATCAGGCATTTGTGATTGTTCATCATCCTTCTACACCGAAATTTTGGATTAGGAAGAAAAGTAGGTCAGAAATTTTTCCGATCTCAAATTATCCATTTCAGGGGTGGGTTATTAAAAGACGTGAAGAGGAAAAGGTAGAAGAACAACCCTTGACTACTAAGCAGGTGAATCTGGTAATCCAAAACGAACAAGAAAAGTTAGGAGTAAAGCCCTTTCTTCTTGGGAGACTCACGCGAGAAAAATATTATACCTTTTTTAAAAACAGTGAAAGCCGTCGGACATATTCTTTAAGCTTAGATTTTTGTTATGCTTTTAATCAAAAAATGAGCCAATTGGAAATTGAGTATAAATGGCGAGATAAAGAGTTCTCCGGGGTTTCTGAAAAAGAAGGAATTGAGGACATAAAGCCTATTCTTGGTGAGTTTGAGCTTTTTCTAGGGCTTTTACTACCTATTTTTGGCTCTAATTTGATACCTACCAAATTGACAAAATATGAGTGGTTGTTAAGGATTGCGCGTGGAGCAAAAAAGAAAAGCAAAAATCATTAAAGAATTAGTTTCAATTTTTACCCCTTATGTTGATGGAGTGCTAATGGAGGGTTCTTCTGCGTGGATGGGTCTTCAGAAGGGCCACGATGTAGACTTGGAATTTTTAGTTCCCAATTTTGATTTTTTGAAAATTATAATTTCTTCTAAAATCTCTATTGGAGAGCTGGCAAGAGTACTTAAGAATTTTATATCTCACAGTCTCAGTTTTATAATCTCCCTTAACTTAGAAATGTTTAGTCTGAAGGTGTTTCTAGAAGGTGAGGAGATAAGTTTAAGATTTACTAAATCAAAGTTGTTTGAAAGAATTTGCAGATTGAAGCTGGAAAAGACAGATAGAACCATGAGTATCTTTCAATATAGGCTTTATCCAACTTTGCCTTTTGATTTCCAGAGAAACTTTTCTGGTGGAAAAATTCAGTACTTTCGCCAGTGTTTTTCCTCAGGACAAAATCAGCTTATTGAGACAACAATAGCAATTGTTGATAAGAAAGGGAGGTTCTATCCCGGCGGAATAATTGATCGCTATCTTTCTTTTCCGAAAGTACTCTATGAGAAAAATTACTTTTGTCAGAAAAATTTAAAAAAGCTTAAATTTAATTTAATTAAAAGATTGATCATGGAAGAAAAAAAAGGCCTGCACTTCCGCAGGCCCTCTTTTGGTTTATGTCTATCAAGATATGGAAGAATTCCTAAGGATCTCGTGGAAAAACTAGAAGAGGAAGGAAAGCAAATAAGATCACAAATTAAAGGGTAATAAAATGAAAAAGAATTTACCAGATTTCCAGCTAAACTTTGAACGATTTTTATACCAGTTCGGCTATAAAGTTTATGAGGAATTAAAATCTCTTTTGCGGCACCAAAGTGTTGGAGTAAAAATAGTAGTTCTTAGAAAAGAAGATATGGCTGTTTTGCTTGTTTGCCATCGCTATAAAGGTCAAGAGGAATGGTATTTGCCGGGGGGAAGCGTTCAAACGGGAGAAAGACCAGATGAAGCAATAAGACGAGAGATTAGTGAGGAGCTAGTAGGTTTAGAGGTGCTTAAACCAAAGCTTGTTGGAATTTACAAGGGGGAGAGGGGAAAAGGTAATTTAACGTTTCTTTTTAGCAGTTATGGCCGGGGAGAGGTGAGGGCAAAACCGGGTTCGGAAATTGAGAAGGCAGAGTTTTTTGGACTCACAAATATGCCTAAAAATCTTTGCCCGGGAGTAAAAGAAAGAATAGAGGAAATCTTTGAAAAATTTGAGGAGGATATTGCCAGTCTTCCCGAAGTAATATGGGGGGTATGGTGAAAAATATGAGGAGAGGCAATTTGGTGATTTTGGTGGGAATAGATGGAAGCGGGAAGAGTACACTTCTTGCCAATTTGGAAAATAAGGGATATTTCACTTCTCACTGGAGGAAATTAAAGGATTTACCGCTTTGGCCTCCTCTTAACTTTGAAAATCCTGGAGAAGTTGTTCAAACCCTAAAAGGTCAAAACCGCCTCCGCTTTATTTGGCGATATATAAGCGCGGAGTGGAAATACCTTATAAAACCAAAAATAGTAGCCGGGAGGAATGTGCTATCCGATGGATTTTTTATTCGTTTCTTTGCTAAGGAGAAGACATATAGAAAGCTACCAATAAAGGAATTAGAAAAACGATCACCATTAACAGGGAGTGAGTTTGTAGTAATGATCGATTTACCACCAGATATTGCATATGAGAGGAAAAGGGACCTGAAAATCTCTCCGTACGAATATTTCGAGACACCGTTTGATTTTATAAAATTTCAATCGCTTCAGAGAAGAAAGATTCTCAGTTATATAAAAATGAAAAGGTTTCCTTATGTGGTGGTGGATGGAAATAAACATCCCACTCAGTTGGCGAATGAAGTTCTAAAACTTTTAGAAGAAAGAAAAATTTACCCTTAGAGAAGGTGCCTCAGGTCTTTACTTTTGCCTTTTTAATCCAACAGTTTACTCCTCTTGCAAATATGGTGTAAGAATATAACTCTTGTCAACCTCTTTTTTGTTCTTTAGAATAAATTTGTATGGATGATGATTCCAAAAAACAAGAGTCTGCAGGAAAAGTCAGACCCCCTGCCAGAATAGTGGAAGAAGTGGTCGATGAAAAAGCTCCAGCTGAGGATGATTCTGGGGCGCCACCTCATGAAGCAGAAATAGTTTCAAATCTAAAACAAGAGATGGCAGAGCCAAAGCCTACGTCCGCCCCGATAGGTAGTTTACCCCAACAGGAAGAGGTTACCGAGGATGCACAAGAAGAAAAGCCCCCAAAAAACATAAAACTATTTGTGGTTATTGTGCTCATTGTCGCCGTATTTGTTATTCTACTGGGTGGGGGTATTTACGTTTATCTCACAGGAACAAATAAAACCCAAAAACCCAAAGAAGAAACTCAGCCGGTTTCTACTTCAACCCCAACTCCTACTTTCCCTCCATCGCCTAGTCCATCTCCCACAGAACTGCCTCAAAAAGAGCTGTCAAGCTATAAAATAGAAGTTTTGAATGGAAGCGGATTAATTGGGGCTGCCTCTAAAGTCAAGGATTTAATTGAGAAAAACGGTTTTAAGGTGAGTGAAGTGGGAAACGCCTCTTCTTATGATTTTGAGAGAACTCAAATTCAGGTCAAAAAGAATGTTCCCGAAGAAGTGGTAGATAAGCTAAAGGAGTTGTTGGGCAAAAGTTATACCCTTGAGATGGGTGATAATCTTGAGGACAAGTCCAGTTTTGATATTGTAATTACAGTTGGCTTAAAGTAAACACTATTTTTACGGTAAGACAGTCAAAGGATTAATTGGCCTGCCCTCTTTTCTTATCTCAAGGTGAAGATGGTCTCCTGAGGCACGACCACTTTTCCCCATTTCTCCAATTTTTGTATTCATGGTGATTTCTTGCCCCTTTTGAACATCAATTTTGGAAAGATGTGCGTATAAAGAGACGATTTTATTGCCATGATTAACAAGAACAGAGTTTCCATAAGCAAATTTGGAGTATTGTATCTCTTCAACTACACCATCCATTATTGGTCTAATTTCATCTCCAGTGACTCCATCAAGATCAATTCCCGGATGAAAAAAGTGATAGCCCTGGCTTATTTTTACGTTCTTGACAGGATACTGAATACCCTTTTGGGTTGAGATTTGTAGATTGTTGATTTCTAAAGTGACGTTTATTTCTATTTCTTTTGAGATGGCAGAGTTTGGATTTTGTATTAATCCTGAGACAAGAATTATGATTGGCAATTGAGAAACAACAATGCGCTTGGCTTTTTTGTGCTCAAAAAAGTGCCTAAAAAACCTTGATAGTTTATTTCCGGAGCGCATCCTTCTTAATTCTGCGAAGGAGGGAAGAATGGTTTTGGGCACAGAGTCTACTCTCCGCGATTTGACAAAGGCAAGATCCAGGCGGTATCTGAGGGGCAGGTTGATAGATGTTTTTACCATAAAGTCCCGCTTACTGACCCGCGGGACAAGGAAAGAGTCACTAAAAAATCTCGCCTGTAAGCGAGATTGTGGGTATTTTAGAAAAAAAATCTCAAAAAGTCAAGGTTTTGTGCGGGTTACATACATTCCAAATTCACCAAGATTCTCCTGCCATTATTAGTCCGTCATGCCATCTTTAAGCTAACTCGTTGATTATTCATCAATGTCTAAAAGGTTTTGTAACTTTTCAAGGGCTTTTTGGTAGAATCTTATATAGTAATGAGGATTTGGGATATTCTGAGCTTTGTTGGGATTGTGGTTTGGATGACCATCTCTTTGGTTTTGGAAAAGGGTTTTGATATCCAAAGTTTGGTTATGGCTCTTCCATTGGCTATATTTATAGCTTCGTACCAGTATCGTTTTGATTATTTGCTGGGTAAGAAGTTTGTTGTTGAGGGAAACACCCTTTGTGTTAGAGATTTCTTTACAGCAAATAGAGTTCAGATTTCCAAGATAGAGGCGCTTGAGGTTGTCGTTTTGTTTTCATTGACCTTGCTTCGGAATAGCAAGCGACGCTCTTATGGTGTGAAAGTAATTGCTGGAAATTCTTCATATAAGTCTGAGATTTTGATGCGAAGTGAATATAGCCAATTTTATGACCAGTTAAGCAATCTTTTAAAGATTAACCCCAATATTAAACTTGATAGTTATCTGGAGGAGTTTTACCGGACTAAAGGTAAAGCTTGGGAGTATGATGATAGTAGTTATTATCGAAAAGTCAATATTTTAAGGGTATTGATCCTAATTTTTGTGTTTTTAGTGATTGTATTGCATTTTTTCAGGTTGATTTAGGATGCTTACTAAAATTTTATCTGTAGCGCATTTTGGCCTTGAGAGTGTACCAATTGAGGTTGAGGTGAATGTTTTTAAAAAAGGTTTTCCTGGCTTTTCGATAATTGGCCTTCCCAATAAATCCGTTGAAGAGGCCAAAGAAAGAGTGAAGACAGCTCTTATTAATTCAGGAGTCGAGTTTCCAAACTTAAAAATTATTGTCAATTTGGCGCCCGCTGACATTCCCAAGGAGGGTTCCTTTTATGACTTACCAATAGCTGTGGGGATTTTGGCTTCAATGCAGGCTTTTCCTTTGGAAAAAGGAGAAGCATTTTTTTACGGAGAACTTTCCCTTGATGGAACTCTAAGGCACACCAAAGGGGTTTTGCTTTTGGCTTTGGCGGCCAAAAAAATGGGAGTCAAAAGTGTCTTTGTACCCTCTCCCGCAGCAAACGAAGGGAGTGTTGTTGCCGGGGTGGATGTTTATCCGGTAGAATCCTTATCCCAGCTTATCGCATTTTTTAATACCAAAGCCGGTCTTAAACCAATAGAAAATTCCAAAGTTTCCTTGCCGGAGGATAGTAACCAGATAGTTGAGTTTGATTTTAGCGAGATTATGGGTCAGGAACAGGCAAAAAGAGCTTTGGAAATAGCTGCAGCTGGGGGACACAATGTTTTTATGCAGGGGCCACCGGGGGCTGGCAAGACGATGCTTGCGCGCGCCACAGCCGGGATTCTTCCTCCTTTAAACGACGAGGAAGCTTTGGAGGTAACCAAAATTTACTCGGTAACAGGAAATATTGCGCCCGGGGGGTCTTTGATTTATAAAAGACCCTTTAGAGTCAGTCATCATACAACCAGCAGAATTGGTTTGATTGGCGGAGGCAGCCATCCTCATCCAGGTGAGATTTCTCTGGCTCATTGTGGTATTTTATTTCTGGACGAGTTTCCTGAGTTTAGCCGCTCGACTTTGGAGGCTTTGCGACAGCCCATGGAGGATGGGATGGTAACAATTACCAGAGCAGCCGGATCGGTGCAGTTTCCAGCAAATTTCACCCTGATTGCTGCTGCCAACCCCTGCCCATGCGGCTTTCTGGGAGACCCCAAGCGGGAGTGTAAGTGTTCACCCAGACAAATCATGCGCTACCAGACCAAACTTTCCGGACCAATCATGGATAGAATTGATATTCATCTTAACGTGCCAGCTGTTGATATTGACAAGTTAATGCCAGTTAACTTAAAGCTTAAAAAACCAGAGAAATCAGCTTTAATTCGCAAGAGAGTAATGAAAGCAAGAGAAATTCAAAACAGGCGTTTTAAAAGGGATGGCATCTTTGTCAATGCTCAGATGAAAAACAAGCACATCAAAAAATACTGCAGCCTAGAACCACAAGCCCTGGCATTACTTAAACAAGCGGTTAATGCTTATAATTTATCAGCCAGGACCTATTTTAGGCTTATCAAGGTTTCCCAGACCATCTCGGATTTGGCAGAAGAAAAACGTATCACCCCTGCCCACGTTGCCGAAGCCTTACAATACAGAGTAAGGGTGCAGGAGTGATATTGACATTGTGACGCTTTGATGTTATTATGCTGTTAACATGGATACTATAAGAACCACTATTTCCCTTCCTTCTGAATTACACGAAGAGCTTCGTATACAAGCTGTGCGTGAGAAAAAAAGTGTTGGGCGGGTTATAGCGGAGCGTTTGAGAACGGCTACTTTAAGTGGCGGTTCTTTACAAGAGAAAATAGAAGCCGACGTTAACTTTTTTAAAAAAGTCGCAAGAGGTGGCAAGAAGGTTAATTTGGTAGCTGCTTTAAGAGAAGAAAGAAGCCGTGACTCCTAGAGTCGTTTTAGATGCAAGTGTTGTTTTGAAGTGGTTTTCTCCTGAAAACGAGGAGAATGTTGACTTAGCGCTTGATGTCTACAAATCCATAGTTGGCGGGAGTCTGGGCGCAATGGCTCCAACACTTCTTGTTTGGGAGGTTATTAATGTGTTGGCAATGAAAAAGAAGTTGGATTTTAAGCTTTTGCTGAAAGTGGTCGAGAAGATAGCCAATTGTGGAATAATCTTTGTTGAGGTTGATATTAGAAAAGCGAAGGAAGTTTTGGATATTATGAAAGAGAGCAGATTTGCCTCTTATGATTGTTTGTATCTTTGGTTAGCAAAGGAAAAGAGTGTTCCCCTTCTTACAGAAGATAGTTTTCTTCTTGAAGAGAAAAATACATTAAGTTTATGGAAATTTTTGAAGAATGGCTCCGTTTGAGATTCTTATCCCAAAGATATTTTGATATTAGGTGGAATTTTAATTATGAGGGTTGAAAAATTTGAAAAGAGATTTATACTTTAGAGGCGAATAACCCCAATGCCGTTTCAAGGGCAATAAGAAAACTTCAAATTTAAAGCGTTTTAAATAGATTTATTCATTTTTAGGCTGATAAAAAGGGTTTGGTTTATAAACTATTTCTTTCTTTACGATAAATCCGACAGTACCATCCTCAAGAGTGATTGGTTCTAGGCTGACCATTGGGATTTTATGATTCGGGGAATCAGGATTTCTTACTACTCTAAAATTAATCATTCATCCACTTTTTAATCTATTATATTCTTCCAAAGCCTCTGGAGGGGCTGTAACAACACTTTCATCAACTTTTAGTATTCCTGTTGGAAAGATTTTTTTACTGACAACCTCTTTACGAAGTTCCATTACAGCATTATAGTAGGATAATATAGCGCATTTTAAAAATTAATGGTAGAATTGAGAAGAAATACAAATCATAAAATTTAGAAAGTAAGGTTATTGATATCTACTAGAAGACCCTAGGAAGTGTTTAGGTTATTTCGTTCAAAACAATCCGAGATTTTTAATTGTCTAGTAAAACAAGCAGCAAAAGTTTGTGAAGCTGCTGAAATTTTTAGTGGATTGGCTCACCACAAAAGAAAAATAGATGCGGCTACTAGCAAATTACAAGAAATTGAAGACGAAGCTGATAAGCTTGTTCACAAAATAACCGATGATATTGAGAAAATTTTTATTCTTCCGTTGGACAAAGAAGACATCAAAGAACTTGCAGAATCCTTAGATGATATTATTGATAACCTAGAGCAGGTTGTAAATAGAATAAAAATTTACAAGGTTGACGATAGAAATTCCGATTTGGTCGAGTTTGCTGATTTAATATCATCTTCGGCTAAGCAAACTGACCTTGCAGTAAGAACAATTCAAAAACATAAATTTTCATCAAGAGCTTATGCTTCTAGCTATAAAAAATTGCATTCCCTTGAGAATAGGGCGGATAAAGTTCACAGAAGGGTTCTGGAGAAACTTCTGGGCAGAAGCAAAGACGGAAAGCATGCACTTTTTGTAATAAAGAAAAAGGAAATTTATGATACCTTAGAGCAAACCCTAGACAGATTTGAAGACATGGCGATACTCTTTGAAAGATTGAAATTAAAGTATAGATAATAAAGTGAATCAAAACTTTGCTCTTCTTGTCCTGACAATTATCTTTTCTTATATCTATGCCTTTGTTGGGGGTTTTACCGATGCTGCAAATGCCATTGCAACTTCAATTGGTTCACGGGTTCTTTCTCCAAGAGTTGCCATTGTTATGGCTGGTACTCTTGAGATTATCGGAGCTCTAAGTGGAACAGCAGTGGCATTGACTATCGGTAAGGGGATAGTATCGTTGCAGGCTGTATCTCTGGTGACAGTTTTGGCAGCCTTGATTGGATCTATGCTTTGGAGTCTTTTTACTTATTACTGGGGTATTCCGGTTAGCGAAACCCATGGATTAATTGGAGCTTTGATAGGGGCAGCCATTGCTGTTTCCGGGAGTGGAAGCGTTTTTTGGCATAACCTTTTACCGATTTTGGTTGCAATATTTGTTTCCCCTCTTGCCGGTTTCTTGGGAGGTGCAATTCTTATCGGTATAATCTGTAGTTTTTTCGCGTCTCAAAGGGCACAAAGACTAAAGCCTGTATTTAATAATCTCCAGAGGTTGTCTTCTGCTTTCATGGCTCTTAGTCATGGCAGAAATGACGCTCAAAAACCGATGGGGGTACTGGTTCTTGCCCTTGCGCTTTATTTTGGTTGGGAAAATCCCGAAATTCCTCTTTGGGTGATTATTAGTGTTGGGCTGGTTGCGGGTGCTGGAGTGGCCTATGGCGGATGGCGAATTATTAAAACTTTAGGAATGAGGATAACTCCACTTGAGCCGGTTCAGGGGTTTGCAGCAGAGACTTCGGCTGCCTTAGTACTTCAAGTAGCTTCTTTTTTGGGAATTCCCGTCTCTACAACCCATACGATAACTTCCTCAATCGTCGGGGTTGGAGCAGCCAGAAGAATCTCTTGTGTCCGCTGGGGGGTGGCCTTTGATATTGTTTTATCCTGGATCTTAACTCTTCCTGCAACGATTTTTCTGGGCTTTTGTTTTTCAAAAATTTTGACAATCTTTTTTCTTGATTAGTTAGCTTCAAAACTGCTATTCTGGGAATAGTAAAATGGCAAAGTCACAAGTAAAGTTTGCTTTACATTGTTTTTGTTTTTAACTTAGTTTAAAACTTATTCAACAACAATCTTTGTAAGTCCGATGAGAATAAGACCTAACAGCCCACAAATCACCAAACGCTGTTTTCTTTAAAATCTGTAAAATCCACTTCGGTAACCAACTTTTCTAATCCAAATTTCTTTTTTGCTCCTATCAACTTCAAACAGAACCCTTACTTTCCCTGTTCTTAATCTGTAAAAATTTGGCACGCCGGTTATGTCGTCGATATTAATGCCTTTAGGAAAGGGGAATGTAAGTTTTGATATTTTTTGAAGTGTAAGTTTTATATCTTTTGAAGCTAGTTTAGAAAGTTGTTTTTCGGCCTTTTTTGTAAAGAGGACCTCATACATACTTTTTAATTACTTCTTTCAAGGGAATTTTTTTGCCTTTTTTTTCTTTGGATAACTTTACTGCGTCTTTGTAATCATAATAATCCTCGAGTATCTCTTGAATTGACAAAAATTCTTCAATAGGAAGCATCACCGCTCTGGGTTTGGAACGGTGAAATATGTAAGCAAGTCCCTCTTTTTCTATTTGCTCCAGAAGCTTAAGGGCATTTTCTCTCATGTCTGTTATTGTTTTTACATTTTTAGAAGTAGGAATTAACATAATCTAAGACTAGTATATAGACTAATCTTAGGTCTGTCAAGGGTTGGAGATATTCTATTGACAAAATTCTACCCGCTGGTTAGCATGAAACAAACAATGAGATGTTCTACTCACTCACTCACTCACATAAGTCCCTAATCGGTGTTTTAGTGTTTCTTTTCTTAGTATCTTTTTGTCTTAGTGTCTCGGTATCCCCGGCCTTTGCCGCAACTTATACTGTAACCAAAACAGCCGATACAAATGATGGCACCTGTGACAGTGATTGCTCTTTAAGAGAAGCAATTGTTGCTGCCAATGCAAATGCTGGAGCAGACACCATTGAGTTTGATATTCCCACATCTGATGCTGGCTATAGGGATTATGACAACCCGGATACTCCATCTTCAGGAGATTCTGATGGCGGGGATGATTACTGGACAATAAGGCCGACCTCGGCTTTTCCAGACTTGGCCTCAGGGGGATTGACCATTGACGGCTCCACCCAGACTGCCAATCAGGGTGACACAAATACCTATGGCCCGGAGATAGAGATAGATGCATTAAATGCTGGAGATATGGCTGCCTCCTGCGTTAGCTGGGCGGGCAAGGGGCTTTTTTACTCCACTGCCGGTTCATCTTCCTTTGTCTTTAAGAGTTTGGTTATCAACAGTGTCCAAAAAGGTAATGGCATTGCCTTTTGTGGCAGTTCAGGAATAACTGTTTCAGTCACCCAAAGCTACATTGGAGTTGATGTTAAAGGGGAAGAAGCAAAGCCCAATACGACCGGTGGATCACACCAACAGCGCTATGGGGTAGGTATTGCATTTATCGTTACAAACAACAACACAATAACCATTGGCGGCGAGAGTTCTGCAGATAGAAATGTCATCTCGGGAAATGAAGGAACTGGCATTTCTTTCGACAGAGGGGGAAACTCCTACAATCCTCAAATCAGCGTTGTTATCAAAAACAACTACATTGGTACTGACAGAACCGGGATGCAGGATTTGGGTAATGGGTTTTTTGGAATAAATTTGGGGAATGTTTCCAACACCACCGTGAACTCAAACCTGATAAGTGGTAACGTAGGAGGAATTTATTTAGGTGCGATTATTAACGTCACTATCAGTAACAACATTATCGGCTTAAATGCCGACCAGACTGCTGCCATAGAGACCGGTACTTTTGCCTATCCTGGCATTGACTGGAGAAATTGGTCAACCGATGGCACTGTCGCCAACAATCTGATTGATGGCAACATCATCGGTGGTCTCAAGTGGCAGGCCATATCTAACATCCACTACCCTGGATCGGTCACAGCAGGCACAATCAGCAACAACATCATTGGTACAGATTCAACCAAAACCAAACACTTTCCAAATATGAGGTACGGGATGGTTCTGGGGCGCTATGTTGGAGAGGCTCACACAAACAATCTTATCGTGGAGGGAAATACAATAACAAATACCATACCACGCTGGGCTGGTGAAGGCAATGGTATCATAGTTGATGCCTCAAGGGGCGTGATCCTGCGAAACAACAATGTTTACAATAATAGCAACAAAGGGATCATAATAAGGTTTCCATCTGCACAAGTTGAGATAACAGGTAATGCAATCTATGGCAACGCGGGACTGGGGGTTGATCTAAATAACGATGGTATCACCGCCAACGACTCCGGGGATACCGACACTGGCCCAAATGACCTCATGAATTACCCTGTCATCACCTCGGTTACCCATACAGGGAAAGGGGGATATACTGTTAAAGGGACACTGGATGGGAATTCATCTGAATCTCCATTTACAATTGAGCTTTGTAAATCAAGCTCAACTTCAACTGGTGTGGGTGATTGCAGAGAGAGTTTGACCACATTTTCAACAACAGGTGGAGACTGGGAAGCAAGAGTGACTGTTTCGGATGAACCAACTGGTTGTGCCAGGTTCTCAGCTCTTGCCACAAACTCCAATGGTTCAACAAGTGAATTTAGTTACATTGGTATGGATTCTTCAGCCTGCAATTATCCGGTTGTGCCTTTGGGAAAAGCGGATATTTTAGCAAATGAAGGGGCTGTTACCGAAAAGCACTCTTTAATCAGCATTGTTGGTGAAAACACCTTTTCTTGGGATGTATACTTGGCTGTTGGAGTAACACCCAAAACCGGAGCATTCAGAATTACAAACACACTCTACTGGCAGGCTTCTGATATCTACGAAGTATGGTTCAAATCCTTTTTCAATGATGCAAAGGTTCTTGAAACAGAATTCAAAAAGCCAGCCATTATTGCACTAAGATACACCCCTGAGGCAATTGAGCCTATTCTCCCAATCAAGAACTTAAAGCTTGCATACTCCCAAGACAAACTGGTGTGGAAGGTTCTTGCCAACTCGGTTCATGACCCAATTAACAAAACAGTAAGTGTGGTCACCAAACAGGGTGGGTATTATATGCTTGTATCAGGATACCCACAACAGGCCCAGCAAACCCAACAAGTTCAGGGAGTAAAAACCCAGGAGAAGGAAAAGAAAGAAGAGCCGGCGTTGACTCCAACCCCAATTCCCACTCCCACTCCAACACCAGTGGTAGAACAGAGTTCACAAACCACCAAACGCTGCTTTCTTTTCTGGTGTTGGTGAGCTATTTAAAAAGAAGTTTTAAGGCAAGTCTAGGGTGAAAACTTCATCTGAGTTGCCCTAGCCCACCGACGACCTTTTTCCTTGGAAAAAGTTGTATTAGGTGGTGGGCGAGAGAATCTACAGGAAGACGAATTATAGCGCAACGATTAAGATTGATTTTCCTTCGAGAGCATCAATAATGTTTACGGAGTTTGGGTTAAAATACACTTGATACCTTTTTTTATATTTATATATACATTTCATTAAGGTGCATATATAATTGTCAAGAATAATGAAACAGTTTAACTACCCTAAAGGAAAAGTTGGTGAAGAGATAGCACTTGGTTATTTGTTAAATAAAGGTTATAAACTAATCAAAAAAAATTTCCACACAAGGTTTGGTGAGATAGACTTGGTTTGCACAAAAGGAGGGGTTTTAGTTTTTGTAGAGGTAAAACTGAAAATTGGAGAGGATTTTGGAACTCCGGAGGAGATGATAACTCAATTTAAAATCTCTCAAGTACAAAAAACTGCCGAAGCGTATCTTTTAGAAAATCCCCATGTTGCCCAAAAATACTCCTCTTACCAGATAGATGCGGTGGCCATTGTTTTGGATAGCGATAATTCTCCCAAGAGAATAAACCATTACGAAAATATCAGTTTTTGAGAGGTATGCATTATTGCGATTTTCCGATAAAAAGTCTGACTTTAGGAGATAAAAGTTACCCTGAGGAATTGGCCAAGATTAAAAATCCCCCAAAGACCCTTTTTGTCAGGGGAAAATTAAAAAGAAGTGTCTTGAAAAAGACAATTGCAATTGTTGGCAGCCGCCGAATGACCCGCTATGGCAAAGATGTGGTGGATAAGTTTGTGGCGGCGTTTTCTGCCGAAGGGGTGACGACCGTTTCTGGATTTATGTATGGAGTAGATACCGAGGTTCACCAAAAAACTCTGGATTATGGAGGTTGTACGGTTACCGTTTTTGGATGTGGTCTTGATATTGTATATCCTCCTGAAAATCAAAGGCTCTACACTGAGATTTTAGAGAGGGGCGGTTTGGCTTTGTCCGAATATGAACCAAATGCAAAGCCTCATCTTTGGAAATTTCCGCAAAGAAACAGAATTGTTGCCGGGCTTGCGACTCTGGGTGTTTTAATTATTGAAGCTGGAGAGAAAAGCGGCTCATTAATTACCGCCCATCTTGCGCGGAAAATGGACAAAAAAGTTTTTGCAGTGCCGGGAGCGATAACCTCCACAAATTCACAGGGAACCAATCAGTTGATCAAAGAGGGAACTGCAAAAATTGTGACCGATCCGTCGGATATCTTGGGTAACAGGCGCCACTTCGCCAGGGCTTCGGAGGACAAGCGGGCTGGCTTGAGTCCACTTGAAGAGGAAATTTGGAAGGCATTGGAGGTGGAGGGAATGAGTATAGATGAGTTGGCAGTGCATTTGGGTAAAAGTGTTGTAGAGATTTCGCAAAAAGTGACAATGATGAGTATTTCAGGGAAACTCACAGAAAGTGGTGGTAAAATTTATTTGCTGAAAAAATAGCTATAATGAAAGGCTTTTTATGAAAAAAGAGAGTTGCCAGACTAGAAGCCAAGAAGCAGAAATTGTTGCAAAAATGGATTTTAAAACTTATCGGGAAGAATCAAGAGAAACTGCAGTTTATCCCAGCTTGCAACCGAACTTGGCCTTAATCTTGAAAAGATAGCAAAGGAGAATTTGAAAAAACTTTATTCAAGACAAAAAAGAGGTAAACTACAAGGAAGCGGGGATAACAGGTAAAATCTATTAAGACAGTAAAGGAGGTGAATAAAGTAGTGAGTCTTGAAGGAGAGAGATTTCATACAATTTCTATAATAGAACCGGAGCAGAAGGAACAAATTCTCGAGCAGCAGGGGTTAAAGGAGTTGTGTTCGAATGTACAAATAGTGTTTGCCAAGAAGGGGGGCAGGGAACCGGGAGTACACAAGTGGGGAAGATGACAGAGAATGCCTGGGGTTTTAAGATCAAAAAAATCTGATATCTTGACTATGAATTATAGATTAAATCATGACGCGATAATCTTTTTGGACTCTGATGCCTATGATGGCTATAAGACTGTAGCATATGATGGGAAAAATGATAAGATGTTGGAAATATCACCACCTCTTTACTTTATCTTAAAAGCTCTTGAGTCGGCAGGACCAGTGACAAAAGACGATCTGGAAAAATTAATTGAGACTTTTTCTTCCAATAATAGCTCTGTGGAGAAAGCAGTGAATGATTTAGTTAATAAAGGTATTATCTTCAAGCAAGGATGAGTACTCATTTTAGTTTTACATTTTCTTCCAGTACCCCATTCTTTAAAAGGCTTAGCGAGCAGTTTAAAGATGTGGGTCTGCCGGCAAAAGTTTTTATAGAAAATAGCGACTTTGCTATTTGGGGTTATTTTTCAAGCTATCGGCCTGATATACCCGAAAGCCAGCTGGCTTTAGAACTGAGCAGATATGGTCTAAAGCGAATTGCCAATAGCGATTGTGATTACCTTTTGTTTATTTGGGATAAAAAACTTAAAAAACTTACAGTGGGATTGGATAACACCATGAATTTTCTTTGTTACTTTGCCATTTTAGATAATCAGGTGGTTTTCTCTAGTCGCTTCTCAGAAATAAAAAAGATAGTTTCGGGTTACAAACCATTGATAGCCGACATGGACGGTTTGTTAAACTATATACTACAAGCATGGCATCCAACCGAAAGGACTCTTCTTAAGTCGGTAAAAACAGTTCCACCGGGTAGCGTGGTTAAATTTGTTTTTGAACCGAACATTTATTATCAGATAGAGTCCCTTATTGATATTGATGACTTTCTTTCATCTCTCCCCAAAGATGAATTTAAAGATGATAGAGGTTTTGCCAAAGCATTGGAGTTGGCTTTAACAGAAGCTGTAGCCCGACGCCTGGAGAAAATACCTCAGGGGGTTCATCTTGGTTGTGAGATTTCCAGTGGCTTTGATTGTACCTTTATCGCTTATATCATGGCTAAGCTCATTGGGCCAAAGAGTTTTTATTGTTATTCATTTTACTTCCCAAAAGGTTATGGCACAGAAAGTTTAAACATCATTCGTAAATTTGCTGCCAAACACTCCCTGAGGCTAAGAGCAGTAAAGCTTTATCCAGAGCAGGGGTACGCACGGAATTATTTTAAACTTTGGAAGGATGATGATCTCTTACAACTGGATGCAGATTATTTTGGTGATTATATAAAATTTTTAAAAAGATACTCTCCTCGACTACTTTTTACAGGTCAGCACGGCGATGAAACCTATTCTCTAAAAGAGTGGCTGATGCTGGCTAAATACGCTCGTCAGATTAGCTATTTTGACCATATTAGATGGTTAAAAAGAGAAAGACAGGCCATCCTTTTTACACCTAAGGCTTTGGATTTAATGTTGGATAAAGAAAGATTTAATAAACGGAGGCGTTACCCATTATTTGTTTCAGATATGAATGTGGTGGAAACGGCCCTGATAAATGAAATTTATATGAATTTTGGGACTCGTCAGATATCTCCTTATCTGGATTCGCGAGTTTTGGCAGTGGGCATGAGACGGCGGCTAAGAGATAACAGGATTTATGACGAAAAGCAAATCTACGCCCGATATCTTAGTCATATCTTTGTTCCCGAGATGTTTATCCCCAAAAAAGGAGGGACAGAATTTGCTCTCGGATTTCCACGAAACCAAAAACCCCTAATATCTTGGGTAATGAAAAACTCGGTTTTAGCCCAATACGGATTAATAGATCCTGGCAAAATCATGCAGATGATGTCTGATGAATCAAGTCCGCTTTATAAAGATGAATTTATTGCTTTAGCTTTTGAATACTTGGTGAAGGCAGACTGGTATCTGATTAAAAATAAGATAAGTTTGCCCATATAAGAATTTACTTATTAATAATGGGTGGGAACCATCTGAAATATTCATACTTTGATTACAATATAACATAAACTGACCTTATTTATGAAAGAGGTCAAGAAAAAGCGTCAATATTCGCTGCAAATATGGAGAAAAACCGCCTATTATTGGGTTTATAAAAAAGTAGCTGAATAAAATTCTAAGAAAAAATATAATGAAAATATGAAAAAGATTGTCATTATTTCGGCTTTGGTTATTATTGGTTTGGGGTTGTTCTTAATTCATTCCAGTGGTGTTTTAAAAAATATTTCGGTTGAGAATAAAATCAAAAATGAAACAAAAACATTTGTTGATGGAAATTTTGGTTTCTTTCGGGACGCGGAAAATATAGATCAAGAAAGAATTGATGAGACAGGAGCAACTTGGCTGCGACCAAATTTTGGCTATTTCGTTTGGGGAGTAATGCAAAAAGAAGAAAAAGCGCCAATCGATTTTTCAGAGACTGATAAAGTTGTAATACAAGCGCAAAAAAGGGGTTTAAATCTTCTTATTACTATTTTTCCCTTTGCCGATTGGGACCAAAAAGAATATGGCAATAAATGCAAAGTTTCTGCCAATGATGAGATGTTGCCAAGAAGCAAAGGGAATTTTAAAACGCCAGGGTTGCCATACTATCGATGCAATCCAAATAACTGGATAGCTTACGAAAAATGGCTAACGGCTTTAGTGGAGAGATATGACGGGGATGGTAAAGATGATATGAAAGGATTACTTTCTCCTATTTTTTATTACGAGATTGGTAATGAGCCGGATTTAACTAAAGATTCGAAAGGTGATTTTGGAATGGTATTTTATCTTGATACTCCGGAAAATTATGCCAAACTTTTGTAAAAATCATATTCCGCCATTAAAGTAGCTAATGCCAATGCTAAGGTATTAATTGCTGCTCCAGCTAGTGTACAAAAAGAAGCAATCGAATATTGGGAAAAAGTTTTTGCCACTCCAAAAATTGCCGAGTTTTTTGATATTGCTAATGTCCATTGTCTTTCGGGGTCTAATCAAGATAGGAATGAGCCTGCTTCTTTAAGTGCAAATGATTTAAATGTTACCGCCTACAAAAATTTGCTTGCCAACTATAAAATTAGCAAGCTAATTTGGGTAACGGAAGCGGAGAATATTCAGGGCAATAATGTAGGGGAAAATGTTGAAAGGCTTACCCACAGCGTTAACAATGCTTTGAAAAACGGGGCGGAGAAAATATTTTTTACCGGCGCCTCTTTCGCCAACAACCCAATGCGTTACACCTCAGAAATCTTAACTAGTGAAAAAGACTATTACAAAAAGATTATTTTGTCGGCTAAATAATTGTTTAGAAGGGGGAGACAGAGACAAAGGTTTCTTGGCAATCTTTTCTAGATGTTCTAATCTGATAAAAAATGAGAAGAATTATTCTTCCGCTTTTTATAGGCTTTTTAACTTTTTTTGCTTCTAGTGCGGTTTGCGCTCAAGTTCCTGAGAATAATCGAATGACGCTGGGAGAGATTTCTAACTTACTGCCAGTGAAAGAAATGAGATCTTTTTATAGCAAGATGGAGCCTTTAATGTTAAAGATTTTTGGGCCACCATTTTCTAATATAAATTTGAAGATAGAAGCCGATCCAACAGGAACAGTCCATAATACGGAATTTCTGGATAATGAACAAACCTTAGTTTTAGCAGGTCAAGCAAAAGAGTATCTTAAAAATAAGGATACAGATACAAGACATGCTTTGGAGTAAATCTATGGCAGTATGCTCCATGAGCTTTCCCATGCTCAATATTATTATGGTAATAAAAGAGTAAGTTTTCACCCCCAATGGATAAATGAGGGTTGGGCAAAGGTTTCTGATACTTTGTTGGGTCGAGAATTGGCGAAAACTGGCAGTTTTGTTTTTACTACCGGAGTGGTTTATCCGGATATTGGTTTGATGCCTTATTTTAAACTTTATCTGGATCCAGATACGGTAGCTGGGACTACAAACTGGGGTTCTTCCAAACAAAATACCAACCACGGCAATGTTTATGACATTACCACCTTAGTTCATTTGACTTTACTTTCAGCTGCTTCTTCTACAAATGACAATCTTGATTTTTTTAAGACTTTTAACAACGCAGTTTATAACTGGGTGAAGGAGAATAATAAAACTGATATTTCTTTTGAAGAATACCAACAGATTATGTATCATCTTTTACAAGGAAAAACTATTGATGGACAGCCGGCTTTTGACTGGTATTTTAATAATCCTAACTCTTTAATCAAGGGAAAAGTGGGCGTGCATCTTGGAATTACGGTGGAGCCTAGGGAAGTAGTTGCTTTTGTGTTTAGAAGAGTTTTGGAAAATAACGAATATAAGGAAAAACCGATTGGAAATTTGGCGGTAACAGTTGAGGTTGTGGATTATAAAGGGGAGGGAATAGTTAAAAAAACAGTTACTACCGATCAAGACGGGAATGGGAGAGTTCCTTTACCTCAAATAGAAGATAAAGCGGTGGTAACAATGAAAGCTTATTGTGTGGTAGATGGGAAAAATTTATCAGCGGAGAGTTTTTATTTTAATGCTCCCTCGAAAAGCGAAAAACTTTATGGAGTTTTAGTAGATGAGCAAGGGAAATTACTTCCAGCAAAATATGTTGGCCTTCTTCAGCTAAAGGATAATTTAACTTTTGATTACAAGAATAAGGGAGTTTTTGAAATTACGGTTCCTACGAGCAAAAAAACTGTTGATTTTGATTTTTTGGGTTATAAACAGCAGGTGAACAAGGGGCCTTGGGTAAGGATGGTGGCGATAAAAATTCCGACAGAATATGTCCAAAAAGCACCTTCTCAACCGGAGTCGGTTATTGAAGCTGGCTTGCTTGACAGTTCTAATCCGAGTGGGCAATCTATTGGAAAAACTGTGAAGAAGAATCAGGTGTTTTGGATTGGGGTAATCATTACTGGACTGCTTCTAGCATTATCAGTGGCAGTTTTCAAAATACCCACACGGTCAAAAGGTGCCGGTAGGAAAGAATTATGAATAATGTTAATTTTTTTTCCAAGAGAAGGTTGGCAGGTTCTTTGGCAGTTTCTGTCATTTTTGTTTTTTGGGCAATGAATTTTGTTTCACGCAATATCGATATTTTAGTAACTAGAAGTTTGCCAAGAATAATAATTAGTTATCTTCTTAATATTAGCTTCTTTTTTATTATTTTCTATTTATTTTTTACAGCAGCAATATTGCTTTATAAAAAAATTTTGAAGAATTTGAAGAAATAGTAAATTGTTAATTTTAAAGATCTTTATTCTTACTCTTTCTTCTTTAAAGTCCTTGTATCACATCCGTCGGGTGAACTGATATGACTCCCCTTCCATATTCTTTTTAAAAATGATTATTCATTATTTTCAAGTTAGTAACATTAATTGTTGAAAGCAAGTAAGAAGGTTTTAAATTAATTATTTAAAATATAATTTTATTAACTTTCTAAAGATAAATCCCCCTTAAGAAAATACTCTCCTATTTTTTTTACCTCTTCCATTACCTTGGTAGTTTTTTCTTTATCTTTCCACCAATTCTTAGAAGTAATTTTTCTTTCGTCTGTTACTGGGAAAATTATAAGTTCACTGTCCGGAAAAAATTTAGCAAAAGTCATTTTCAATCGTCGTGCATGATAAAATTTGCCCACTAATATAATTTTTTTACAAGTCAGTCTGTGTCTTTTGATAATCTTTACTGCTTCCTTAGCATTTTCCTTAGTATTCAAAGACTTATTTTCGTAAAAAATATCTTCCGGGGGAATTCCTTTTTTTAAGGCTATTTCTTTCCCAAAATCACACTCATTTTTTTTAATTTTTTGATTAAATCCACCGGTAAACAAAATTTTAGGAGCAAATCCCTTTTTGTAAAGTCTTACTGCCTTTTGTGGAAGATGGCGCTGACTTGAACCAGGGACAATAATCAAATCTGCTTTCTTTAGCTTATCTTTTACAAAAATAAAATCAGTAATTGCTTTAATAGTTTCTAATCCAAATTCCACCGGTATTCCTCCCTGAAAGTGTTCCAAGGTTTTTCTTTCATTAGAGTATGAATATCACTTACCACCGTTTCTTGGGGTGATACAACTTCATCAATATCCACAGAAATAGCTTTCCCTATTCCTCTTAACATTTCATAAACCTCTTTTACTGTTTCTCTAACATTATCCAAACCAAAATCCCCTGTTTCTGTCCACTTAATAAGATTTTCAAGTAAAAATGATTCTACCCCAAAAAATGCCTCCGCTAAACTATTAAAGTCTTGTCTGTCCCGAAAAGATGGAGCTTTTTTAATATCCCAAATTCTCTCTTGGCCAACTGCTCTTATTCGGTCTAAACAATTTGTAAATAAAGATTTCATTGAGGCATAAATCGCTGCCATATCTTTCGGCATAATGTACTCATGGTATCCTTCAAAAGGATTTCTTTTGATCAATCGAGCCTCTGCTTCTAAAAGAGTTTGGATTGGAGTGCCGTCAAAAACTCGCAAAGCTTTACTCAAGGTTGGGCAATATCCCCTTTTTCTAAGAAAGGCTAAATCACTTTTAAGTGTATCCAAAGTAGTATAAGGATTGAAGATCATAAAACCCACTACCACAGAAATTCCTTCTTTTTCAAGGATATTTAGAGCCTCCTCCATTTGGCCAATTGTTTCTCCCTTGCAAAACTTTTTAAGAACTTTATCGTCTGTACTTTCCACTCCAATCAAAAGTCTTTCAAAACCGGCAGCTTTCAAGTTTTTCACTATTTGAGGATCTCCTGTAATATCATTACCCCGGCAAAAACCCATTAAATGGAAAGGTAGCCTTCTTCTTTTAATTTCTTGACAAATTTGGGTTACATGCTGACGCCCTTTTGGTCCTGGCCCAAAAATGTTAGGGTCATTAAATTTAAAAACATTTACATTATGAGTCTCGAATATTTCCTGCATTTCATCAACAACGCTAGTAGGATTCCTTCCTATCCATCTTGGTCCATCCCGAAAGTTTTCAAAAGAATAATTACTACAAAAACTACAAATTCCATAGCAACCTCTACTTCCCATGATAGTTGCGTAGTTTGTTTTTCCCAGACAATATTCCAAATAATCCCGAGAAGCAAAGGGTAAAGCGTCAAGATCAACATTATCAATTGGTTTATTAACAACTTGAGTATGGTTTTCCAGATAAGCAATTGCGGGAGTAGTTCTCCAATCTTGTCCGGTTAAAACTTTTTCTGTAAGGCGTACTATAGTTTTTTCTCCCTCTCCCAAAACTATGGAATTTATTTTGCCTCCTAACCGCTCCATAATATAAGGAAAAGATAATGTGGCTGTGATTCCTCCACAGGTAATATGACCTGTGTAGCCTCTTTCTCTTAAGGCATTGACAGTTATTTCTAAAGAGGGTAATGCTCTTTGAAGTACAGAAAAGCCGACCAAGGGTGGATTTTTTTCAAGAATTCTTTGAGTTGTTTGTTCTAAAGTATTTGCTTCAATATCGGCGTCAAAAATTTCTACTCTTCTACCTTCTCTTCTTAACGAAGCCGCTAGATACATTAATCCCATAGGCTCTTTGGGATTGTAGTCAGGTTCTCTTCCTGTTTGATATAGTGGAGGTAAGACTAACAATACGTCGGGTCTATTCAAGGGTAAATATTCACCTCTTTCGATTTGGGTTGCGCCTGACATTGATTTATTTTATTACTAAGAGTCAATTATTCCTATTTTTCCAATAAAAATTGCTCCTACAATCCTAATGCCCACAAGTGGGGACTTTGTAAATAATACTTACAGATGGTGCGTGAAATGATATTATTGACATTCTTCTTGGTAGTTAACAGCTTCAAAAAATCGCGTCTTTATAGTGGCAAAAAAGAGTTTTTTGTTGCCCGAAGAAAGAATTAAACATATAAAACACCTATAACTGGTATTTTAATAGGTATTTGCGATTTATCAGACCATCTAAAAATCCGGTGTCGGTAGGACTACTCCAGTACAGATAGTGTTTTTTTGCGTTAAAATTAGCTAGAATAATTTAAGGTCTGCCCATGAAGATATCAACTCAAACCCTTAAGGAAATTCTTGTTGGCGGGGGCTATATTGCCGAGAATGAATTTGATGAAGCTTCACAGTCTGCTCAAGAGCTTGGCAAGAAGGTAAGTGATGTTTTAGCTTTTCGCGGACTTATTAAAGAGGAAACCTTGGGCAAGCTTATTGCTGAGTACCTTGGTGTTTCTTATGTGAATATTGGCCATCAGGTGATTCCTGATGAAGTTTTGGCTTTGGTGCCCGAAAAGATTGCTCGCTCCTACCGCATTATACCCTTTGAAAAAGAAGGAAACAATCTTAAGCTTGCAATGGAGGACCCCACGGATTTTGAGGCAGTTGAATTTATCAGACGCCACACTGGTCTTAAGGTTATTCCATATTTTGTTAGCCAAGATGATATAAGCAAAGCTCTTGGCCAGTACAAAAGAAATATCAGGGCGGATTTTGACAAGGTCATTGCTGAAAATATTCAAAAAGCAGTTCCGGGAGGGGAGAATCTCGAGAAGGCGGCCGAGGAGCTGCCAATTGTAAAGGTTTTAGATACTATTTTGGGATATGCCGTTGCCGAACGCGCTTCAGATATTCATATTGAAACCCACGCAGAAGAGGTTATTATTCGCTTTCGTATTGACGGCATTTTGCGCGACATTATCAAACTGCCTCGGGGTATTGAGGAGGCTTTGGTTGCCAGAATCAAGATTCTTTCAAATTTGAAAATTGACGAACATCGTGTTCCCCAAGACGGCCGCTATAAATTTGTGATTGATGAGGAGACAATTGCCCTGAGAATTTCCATTATCCCAGCGTTTTATGGAGAAAATGTCGTTATGAGGATTCTTAGGGAAAGTTCACGCCCATTAAGTCTTGAGGAGTTGGGTCTTTCGGATAAAAATCTTGAGATTGTCAGAAGTAACATCTTAAAACCCCACGGCATGCTTTTGGTTACGGGTCCAACTGGCTCTGGTAAAACCACCACTTTGTATTCAATACTAAATATCCTAAATACAGTAAAAGTAAAAATTTGCACCATTGAAGACCCTGTTGAGTACGGGGTGAAAAGGGTTACTCAAATTCAGGTTAACCCCAAGGCTGGGTTGGTTTTTGCGTCGGGGCTTAGGGCTCTTCTTCGCCACGACCCCGATATTATTATGGTTGGGGAGATTCGCGACAAGGAAACTGCTGAAATAGCGGTTCACTCAGCCCTAACCGGCCACTTGGTCTTGTCCACCCTTCACACAAACGATGCAGCCGGGGCGATTCCGAGACTTTTGGAAATGGGAGTTGAAGGCTATTTGGTAGCCTCAACAGTCAATGTGATTATTGCCCAAAGGTTGGTTAGAAAAATCTGCAGCAATTGCACCGTCGAATATGAACCCGAGAAAAGTTTTCTGGCAAAACTTACCAAGGATTTGGGGGTAAATGTGGCAAAGCAAAAGTTTTATAAAGGCAAGGGTTGCGAGGAGTGCAGAAACACGGGTTACGCAGGAAGAATTGGAATTTACGAGGCCTTGTCCGTGACCGAGTCTATAAGGAGTCTTATAGGCGAGAAAGTCTCGGGGGATGAGATTACCAAGAAGGCTGAAAGTGAAGGAATGGTCACAATGTTGCGAGATGGCCTTAATAAAGTTGCAGCAGGACTGACAACTATCGAGGAAGTTTTGCGCGCTGTGCGTGAAGATTAAATAAAAAAATGCCACTATTTACTTATAAAGTAAAAGACGCTCACGGAAAAATTATCGAAGATACTATGCAGGCGGCAAGTCGAGAAGATGTTGCTGCAACCCTTAAATCTGAAGGCTATCAATTACTTACTGTCAAGAGTTTAGAGACGAATATCGGAAGCCTTTTTGCGGGCAGAATTTCGCTTTCGGAAAAAGCATCCTTTTGTCGCTTTATGGGAATTATGCTTCGCAGCGGCCTGCCTATTCCCGAGGCAGCAGAGATTATACGCGAGGAGTCCACTAATAAAAAAATGCGCAAAATTCTTTTGGATGTTGCTTCCCAAACGAGAAAGGGTAAAAGTTTTTCATCGGTTTTAGGGCAATATAAAAACGATTTTGACCCAATATTTTTAACAATGATAAAGGCTGGCGAGCAATCCGGGACATTAGAACAAACCTTTGACTACCTCACAAAACAGCTTGTGGCAAGTTATGATCTTTCACAAAAAGTAAAAGGGTCTTTGATGTACCCCGCTGTTATCGTTATTGCCATGGTTGGAGTGGGGCTTTTGATGATGGTTTTTGTACTGCCAAGAATCTCTGCGGTTTTTTTAAAAATGGACATTAAAATTCCGGCAGCCACAAAGCTTATTTTAAATATAGGTCAGTTTATGGGAACACACGTGCCATTGGTGTTGGGGAGTGTTGGCCTAATTGGATTTCTAATAGTCCTTTTTTTATATATCCAAACCACAAGAAGGATAATTTTTAACTTATTTGCCCGCCTGCCAATGGCCAGTAAGGTTATTAAGCAGATTGACTTGGCGCGCTTTTCCAGAACAATTGCCACTCTTTTGAAAAGTGGGGTGCCAATTATGGAAACTCTAAATGTTGCGGCAGATAGCCTGCGCGAAGCTCAAATTCGCAAGAAGGCAAAGGGTTTTAGTCTTGATATTGCAAAGGGGGAGAGTTTATCGGAGGTTATGGTCAAAAACAGGCATCTTTTTCCAATGATTATGATTCAAACGGTTAAGGCGGGCGAGAAGACAGGAACACTGGAAGAAGTTCTTCAGGAGGTTGCGGAGTTTTATGAAAGAGAAGTTGAATACAGTCTTAAAAGATTTACAGCCCTTTTGGAACCGATTTTGATGCTTGTGGTTGGTGTGGCTGTTGGAGTGATGGTTGTAATGATGATTTCGCCGATTTATAGCATTGTTGGGAGTTTGCAGTCGGCAATCCAAAGATGAAGGAAGGTTTGACTTTTAAATCTCAAGGTTCAAAATTATTAATCCTTGTTGCAGTTTTAGTAGGTGTGGTAATTCTTTTTGTTTTATTGCTTGCCAGAAGACCAGAAAAAGTTGCTTCAAAACCGGAAATTACAACTGATTCAATTACTTTGGAAAAAGAGGGGGGGATGTCAATCACATTCGGCAAGAGTGGGGTAGTTGATTTTGGAGGTGGATTCAGTGAAGTTTGGAGAGCTGAGGATAAAAGTACACTTTTTGATTATATCAAGGCAAAACTTGCAAAAGGCGAGTATTCACTTAACGGAGGTCTTTATAAGATTGTCATTAATGGGGTGGCTTATTATTTTGATGCGAATGATGAGGTTATCAATGCTGTTTTTGATGAAGGAGAGACAGGGGGTAGCTCGGTGGGAGATTTTTTTGACTTTAGAATAACTCCCACCCCCACTTCTAAAGCGGGTGGAGGGGGAGGTTCTGGAGGTTCAGGAGGTGGAGGAGTGGATAACTGTCCTTTTTGGAGGCTTTCTTACTGTGTTTATCCTCCCAGCCCAACTCCCACACGGGCTCCGGCGACTGGAATTCTTCCCCCGGAGTGCGGGGCTAATCTAAAGACAGGCAGAACCGTGATAACGGATGAGCTTTGTCTTCCTTCGCCTACTCCGCGGCAATGATTTGCTATTCCTCACTCCAGGATATAAATTCATACTCTCCGGTAGTTGGAAAATAAGGCGGAGGGGCGTATAAAAGATCTCCGTCATATGTGATGACTCTTTCCCTAAAGCCGGACACAGGAGGAGAACCAAAATTCCAGTAAGATTTGTTATAGGAAATTAAGGCTCCATTGATTGTCAGTCTCTCGCGTACAGAGTAGCTTGAGGAAGAACACGAGCCGTAGTTGTAGTATCCGTGTCTGATAATCTTTCCTCCCTGGGCCATCAGGGCCGCGTCAATTTGAAAATAATTTGGAATGTCGCGGACAAAATAAATATCATTTTGGGCAATAAGACCCAAAGAGTTTGTATGGTCATAGGCGGCATAGGTAATATTTCCGCGTATCCAAATATTCATGAAGTTTGATTCTACTGGAAATCGCGCTGCCACCACACTCGTTCTTCCCTTGACAACTCCCTCTACCCACAAATGATCCTCCGCAAAAATTATTGGAGTATCAGAGAGATTATAGGTTCCGATATAGCTTTGAGTTAGTATCCTTTGGTAGCGCCTTTGGCAGCCATCCTCTGCTGCAACACCGTAATAATAACCTACAGAATCAACTCGATCTACCCTAACCGTTCCATCACTTAGGAAGGTTAGATGATAACCCGAGCGGCCAGAGGGTCCAAGATAAACTCCATTGTTTTGGGCAGATGTTCGCATTTTAGAGAAATCAAATGAGACAGAAGCAAAATCAATCTGGGGAACAGGGAATTGCCAAAGTGCCTTGTCGCCACCCGACCCCCAGACTCCGGGGCGGGTTTGGGGAGGGTTGCAGCCGGTTTCACTTCCGCAGGTATATGTTTCTTTGGCTGAAGAGACAATCGAGGTATTTGTTCCATCCATCCTAATGCCGTTATTAGAATGAACTCTGCCGTTAACTGTGATGCCGGTTCCATACCAGCTGCTGGAGTGTTGCAAAAAGGAGTACCTTGCAAAGGAGGGAATGCCGTACTGGGCGGTGATGGATCTTTTAATATTTGGAAACTGGTTAGTCCAGCCTGTTGAGCGAATGGTTACAATTGAGGAGCCGTTTTGGGGTGGAGTAATTTCTAATTTATACTTACCGACCGAGGCTCCCTGGGGGTCAAAGTACTCGTATTCACCGCTACCCCCAAAGTCCTCAGGAGCATGGGCCAGTCGCCATTTATAATAGTTTATTCCTGCCTCCGCAATACCCAAAGCTTCTTCGGAGGCGGTTTGGCGGTGGGAAAAATCAAGTTGGAGGGAGAGGACCAAAAGCAAAGCGTAAATAGCAACTATAAAAGACGCAACCACAATAAGCATGGGAGTTGTGATAGAACCCTGTCTCATACTTATAGATTATCCTTTAACATCCTTATTTGCACGTAGTTTTCCAAAACGTAATCTTTTTCAGGTTGGTTTTCTTGAGTATTTAATCTTAGATAAATGCGCACAAGCCTGGTATCTGAAATTCTCTTTTTTGGAATAAGGGGATTATTGATTGTGTCTTTTGGCCAGTCACTATTGAAATAGTAAAAAGGGGGTTGTGAACCGTTTCTTATGTTGGCGCTAATTAATTTGACGATTTCATTTGCCGAAGGGTAGGTTACAGGATAGCCAGTGGGTTCAATTGTGCCTTTGTAAAACTCGGTTCCGCTTAGATAATAGCGCACTTTTTCTGTCTGGCCGTCAAAGTCGATATCTGAGTAAAAACTTATTTGATTGTCTCCTGCTTCTGCTAGAAGATAGGCGCCGTTATTACCGTCTCTGGCTGTTCTTAGTTCCCTTGTGAAAGTTCGAACAGCCGTATTGGCCTCGTCTACCTTAATGTAGTTTTCCCATGTTTGTTGTTGGTTTTTTCTAACTGAATCGGTGAGAACCGCGATGGAAAATAAAAGTGCTGAAATTATGACCATGGCAACCATCAGCTCCACAATTGTAAAACCTTGACTAGTGTGTTTGATGTTTTGCATTACTGTGGTGTGAGTATAATTTTTTCGACTGTCGTTCCATCCACGTCAATATTTAAATTTGAATTCAAAAAGCCGCTGGCAGTTGCAACCAATGTATAAAGGCGTTTGGAAAGACTAGCAAAAAAGGCTTGGCCGAAATCAGGGTTACCTGAAAGACCGCTGGAGTTGGTGGCTTCAAAACCTGCATCATCAGAAAGTTTTGCCGAAACAGAAGCAATCGGACTTTGATTTGGGTCCACGAATATAGTAAGAAGGTTGTTAGGGGTTTTTGTAACTAAAGAGACGGAAAAATTTAAGCTTGAGTTAGGTAGAAGCTGGAAGGGGATAATAGGGTTTGAGCCAGCAATATTGTAAGAACTTGCGGCCGGAAGGGAGAATGTGTAACTATCCCATTCAAGACCCTCTATCTGCAAAATTCCCTGATCGTTGGTTGAAAGTTCTCTATCGTATTTATAGATAGGTAAATCATCAGTATCTGTTCCGATTATTTTTTCACCTCTTAATTTAAAGGTAATATAAGGAAGTGGTGCGAAGGCTGTATCTCGACTAGAAGTTGTAGCTACTTGAATGTTTGATACTTTGTCAATGGCAAAACTTATCTCTGTGAGTTGACTTTCTAAAACTGTCTGGTGGGGTTTTATGGGATTGGCAACTTCGGCAAAAGAGTAGGTTTTATCGGTGCTGTAGCCATCTCTTGTCACAGTAATTTCATAACAGGAGTCACAAATGGGCGCCCCTGGCAAAATTACTCTGCCGTTTGAGTTTGTTTTAAGGTTAAGGTTTACCGGCGGGGCAACAGAATTTGCGACAATCTGAACATTAGCACCCTCTAGAGGCTCACCGTTTGCATTAAAAACAAGAATGGAAAGAGTTCCTCCCCCTGTTGCTGTTTCGACTCCGCGCGGAGCGATATCTGAAATCATGGTTACCGGATTGGATTCTGAAGCGGCAATTCCGCCCCATGAAACGTCAACTCGCACTCTTTTGTAATCAGTGGCAAGAAGGTCATTTGGAGATGTGCCATCGAAGGGGTCGTCTATGTAGATGATGCTTATTCTGGCCAAGTAGGGTAAGCCATTTATAGTTCTTAGTTCAGTTTGGTTAATAATGCCCGGGGGGATTCCGCCAACTGTTCCAATATCCTCGTATGGGAGGTTACGGATAAGTTCTATTTTCTCTTGGGCAAAGTGCAGGGCTGTAATTCTTGCTCTGGTAAAAGAAATGATTTCGTAGCTTGAAAAAACCAAAGTAAAAATAGCATGAGCAAGTATTAAAAACACTCCTGTTGAGATAATTAAGCTTATTAAAATTTGTCCGCGTCGGGCAGTCATGGCGTTGCTATTTAGTATAGCATTTGCAATAATTAGTCTGATACCTGCCATGTTTCAAAAGTCTTTTGTTTCCGTCTTTTTTTCTTCAGAAAGGATTCAGATAGTCCAACTTGACTCAAAGAAAAAAAGTCTCAAAAAACGTACCTTTCTTAAGCTTCCTTCCGGAATTATTACAAACTATGCTGTCAAAGATAAAAAAGCCCTTGCCGAGCTTCTTCGGGGGGTGTGGAGAAGTGCTGGAATTGGCGAAAGGTCTGTAGGAATTGTTGTTCCTGAATTTTCAACATTCACCAAAAACATGGTTTTACCCAAGATTGACATGGGAGAGTTGGATGAGGCAGTGCGCTGGCAGATACAGGATTATTTGCCCTCAGGAAGTCAGGATATGGTTTTGGATTGGAAAATAGTTGCATCAGATGATGAAAATTATCAGGTTTTGGTTGTTGCCATTCCCAGAGAAGTTTTGGCCGGGTTTGTTGATTCTGTTGGACTTGCAAATCTTTATCCCCTTGCCGTTGAGACTCCTTCCTTATCTTTGGTCAGAATTGCGCCTGGCGCAAGAGGGAGGCTTATTCTTTATGGCAGCTCGGGTGAGGTTACCTTGGTAGTTGCTCATGGAGATAAGATTCTGGGAAGCTCGGTTGTCAATACCTCTGACGGGACCGATATTGCCCAGACGGCTATGCAGATTGTTAAGCATTATAAAACAGTAGAGGTGGAAAAAATTCTAATTGGAGGACTTGGCTTTAGCCAAGAACACTTGGCCAGTTTGCAAAAAAAACTTGGCAAAGAAGTTTCTTGGATTAAAGCTAATATTTCTGGGGTTACCCCAGAGGAATTCCAAGAATATCTTATTCCAATTTCCGCCCAGCTAAAAGACCCCGCAGAACCGCGGGACGAGACAACGATAAATCTTCTTCCTCCGGATTGGGTAAAAGTTTACCAAGACAAGAAAACAAAATCCGAACTTATTAGTCTTACCCTTGTTGCTAGTGCAATAACCCTTGGGTGTTTGTGGGCGGCCAGTGGAACACTTTTTGTTATGAATCAAAAACTCTCAAGCCTTGCTTCAAATGAAACCGGAGGGGAAAACTTGATAGACAAGAATGTGCAGGAGGTTGTAGGGCAAATCAAAAGTATTAATGAGATTATTACTAAAGTAGACAAGATTTTATCTGCTCGGGTCTCTCCAAACCATGTTATAGACACTATAAATAGTCTTAAGCCCTCTGGGGTTACAATTTCTGATTATAATTTGGAACTTGACGCAGGTAAAATATCTCTAAAGGGTAAGGCCGCTTCAAGACAGGATTTGATTAATTTTCGTAAAGCCCTAGAGGACCATGCTGATTTTTCAAGGGTCTCAATTCCAGTTAGTTCTTTGGAGGCAGAAACGGATTTGGAGTTTAGCCTGAATTTGGTCTATGGACAGGCAGCTACCAAAGCACCAACACAGAAATTAAAATTAAATTGATATGATAAATGAAACTAATTTGCCAAGACCAAATGTGAAAAAGAAAAACAATCTCTCAAAATACCGCTTTTATATTTATCTTGCGATTGTGCTTTTGGGAAACGTTCTTGTCTTGGCAGGTCTTATTTTTGTTCTTAGTCAGATTCCCAAGAAAGCCTTGGAAATCCAAAAAATTAGGAGCTTACAAATTAAAGGTTATGATGACCTTAAAATTGTCGAATCCGAAATAGAAAGGGCAATTCCCAAAATTAAAAAAATTGAGGCCCTTTTTCCTGATGAGAGTGGCCTTTTGCCATTTATCAATAAAATTGATGATCTCAAAAAAAGGGGTATTGTGACGGACTTTTCTTTTGCTAGTGGAGAAGTGGTTAAGGATAAGCTGGGTTATTTGGGTATTCCTTTTGCACTTGAGCTTACCGGAAGATTTGAAGAGGTTAGAAATGTTTTAGAAGAGATTTGGAAGCTGCCTTATCTTATTCGCACAATTGAAACGTCTGTAAAAATCCAGCCAGAGGGCGGTTTGGTAATCTATAAGTACGGAGGGTTTTTGTATGTTAGCCAGAATTTTTTTCAAAACTAATAGGCTGAAAATAGATAGATTTGTTTTGATACTGGGAGTTTTACTTACCACCTTAGCTGTTATTGTGATTTTTACTCTTAAGGAGATTTTCTCAGGCTTAATTGCGGCTGGCCAGATTGACGAAAAATTTGGCGTTGATGAGAGAATAAATGTCAATCTTTTGGATAAAATTTTTAAATCTCTTGACTTAACAAACTAAATATGTGAATACTTAAATAATAGGAGGATGAATGGAGGTGATAAAAAGTTATGAAGCTTATGAAAAAAGGATTTACTCTCATTGAGCTTTTGGTTGTTATAGGGATCCTTGCAATCCTTATGGCGATTGTCTTAGTGGCAGTGAACCCCGGAAGGCAGTTTGCCAGTGCCAGAAACACCGAAAGACAAGCGCATTTACATGAGATAACAAGCGCAATTTACCAGTTTGCATCTCAACATAACGGGAATTTGCCGGCGACCACTTTTGACGCAAATGGTGAAGGCAATTTTCCAACTGCGGGAGATTGTGACAGTAATCCTGCCTCTGGTACTGCCATTGGAACCAGTGGATTTAACTTGGCTGCCGCAGGCGCTAGGGAAGCATCGGGAGCTGGTCCTGCCGATACTGATTTGATAGTTTCTACTTATATAGCAGCTGTTCCAGAGGACCCCTCAACGGGTTCGGCAGCTGACACGGGTTATACTATTTGTTTGGATAGTGACACTGGAAGAATAACGGCAAGAGCACCAGATGCAGAGTTAGGAGCAACTATTGAGATTACGCGTTAATTAAAAGAGAGAAGTACCTGCCTAAAGTTTCTTGGAGTTTGGGCTTCTCTCTTTTTTTAGAAAGAAATTTTATTTGTCGAGGTACTCCTGAAGCAGGTGTTTTGTAGTCTAGGTGATTTCTATTATTGTTCCTCTTGGCTTACCAAAAATTGCTTCTTTCAAGTTTCCTTTTTTGTTTCCGTTTATTATATAGGTTGGAATTTTTAGTTTTTTTGCGGTTTTTAGACTTTCCTCTACTTTATGAAGCATGCCGCCGGTAACATCTGTTTTCTGGGAGCCAAGTATGGATTTTCTGAATTTCTGGAAATTATTAGGGGTGATTTTTGATATTGTTTTTCCTTGCGAATCATAAACTCCGTCTGTATCTGTTACATAAATAATTTTTGTGATTTTATAGTCATTTTTCAAGACACTTGCCAAAAAATTTAGGGTTTTTTCTCCTGAGTAAATGCAAAAGCCCATTTTAGTGTCCATAACTGCATCACCATAAACTATTGGTATCAGGCCAATATTCAAGGCATTTTTTATTTGATCAGTTAAATGTTTTGAGACCTTTTGATTATTGGTGAAGATAAAGCTTAAAGGAGAGAAAGAGACGGTGGGAAGGCCTACTTTGAGAAAGTTTTCAATAACTATTCTGTTGATTTTAACCGCCGCATCAGCAACAAGCGGAAAGCCTTTTATGCTTTTACTGTTGATTATTCCCAGCTGGGTTTTGTATCTTAAGGCAAGTGTATGGCCAAAAGAGCCGGAGCCATGGGCGATAAGGAGTTTTCCTTTGCAGGATTTGAGGGCGGTTTTAATTTCTTTTGCGAAGCGAAGAATTTGGCCCTGCCTTGCGGTGAAAGGTTTGGACTTGTCTGTAATTAAACTGCCGCCGAGTTTGATAAGGGTAAGTTTCTGTTTCACTTGGGATATTTTACAACATCTGTGAGATTGATTTTGACTCTGAAGATGAATTATACTACAAAAAACATCCTATAGATGAAAGTTAAATTTAAAGAATTTTGGTTTGAAAAGGCAGAAATATCTGCCCCAAAGTGATACCCCTATTAGGGGTTTTTTTATTTATGAATGGAGAAGCGGGAAAACAATTCTTAGAAGAATATCTGGTTAAAACAAACAAGCTCTTTAAGAGTTATCTGGAAAGAAAAATCCGCGAAGCAAAAAAGGTGGGTGATCTTCCGGGACAGTTAATTTCAGACTTTTCGGAGATTGCCCAAAAAGGCAAAAAAATTCGGGGTTCTTTGGTGGTTTTGGGATATAAAGCTGCTGGGGGAAGGGATGAAAAGGCAATTTTGGATACCAGCCTTTTTATTGAACTTTTGCATACAGGGCTTTTGGTTCATGATGATATTCAAGACAGGGATGTTATACGGCGGGGACTCCCGACAATTCATAAACGCTATTGGGATAAGGCAAAGGAGCTTGGACTCGGCAAGGATGCATACCACTATGGAATCTCAATGGCAATAAACGCAGGAATTTCTGCCTATTTTCTGGCGATGGATAAGCTTTTGAACGGAAATTTTCCGATGAAAAGAATTGTCCGGGCAGGAAGGTTAACTGCGGATTACATAACCAAAGTAGCGCATGGGCAGGCACTGGATGTATCCAATATTTTTATGAACAACAAAAGCGAGGAGGAGCTTTTAAATATTTTGAGATATAAAACGGCGGAGTATACCGGGGTTTTGCCACTTTTGGTTGGGGCAACCTTAGCCGGCAAGGAGGATGAGAAGTATTTGGAAGCACTTAGGCAGTATGGACTTTGTTTGGGGTGGGCCTTTCAGATTCAGGATGATATTTTGGGAGCTTTTGGTGATGAGAAGCGAATTGGAAAGTCGGTTGGGATTGATTTTCGCGAGGGCAAGGTGACACTTTTGGTTTTGCATTTGGCGAAAAATGGTACAAGGCAACAAAAAGAGTTTTTAAAAAGATGTTTGGGGAACAAAAGTATTACAAATGAGGATGTGAGGGAGTTACAAGAAATGCTTAAAGAAGCAGGAAGTTACGATTATGTTGTTAAAATGGGATGGAATTATGTAAAAAGAGGAGAAAAATATGTAAGCTTAATAACTAAAAGCAGAAGGCTGCAAAAAATTTTTACTTCGCTTCTTTACTTCATGATGGAGAGAGCTTTGTAGATTTAGAAGAGGTTTTGGTTTGTGTTATGCTCAAGAGTATTTTTCCAAAATCGTGTTGAGGTATTTGGGTATTTGTGTTAGACATTTTTTGATTGCCGCGTGGACTTGGGTGTTATCTATTGCGTCATATTCATGAGCAAGGGCATTTCTTAATCCGGTGGATTTGGCAACGTCTTCTGCGAAGTCTTTGTCTATTACGCCCTTTTCGGCAAGTTGAGTAAATGATTTGTAGTAGTCTTGAGGAAAAAGGTCAAATTCTTCTTTGAGAATATGGTAATTTATGTCGATTATACGCCCCACGATTCTTTCTAGGAGTCTTTCAACTTGCAGTCTTATCCCGAAGGATTTGGTATAAGTGTCAAGACTAACTCCTTCGAACTCTTTGAGTTTGGCCAGATCTTCGTCAATAAGCTTTGCTTTTCTTATAATGAGTTGTTTATCAAGTGGTGACATACTCTTTTAGTTTGCTTCGAACAAATTCACGCTCTTTTTCCAAAAAGGGTAAATAATCGCTGTATTTATGAAAGGCAAGTCTGCCAAGAGCATCATAATCTTTTTTGTTTCCGGCCAACAGGGTTGATTTTTTAATTGTTGAGTACAGGAGAAGGGGATCGGCATGGGTTATGTCGCTTAGGTCTACACGATCTGTATTAAGTGCCCTTGCAAGATCTTTCATTAGTTTTAAAAGCTTGAGTTTATGGCTGGTATTTTTTCTAACAACAGCAATATCCACATCGCTTTCGGGGTGTGTTTTGGCATCGACTTGCGAGCCATGCAAAAGGATAAGCAACAGCCTGTGTCTCTTTCTTATTTTTTCGAGCAGTTTTTTATCTATTTCCATCCTTCAATTATATACTTTTAGGGAGATTTGTGAAAAGATTAATGCTGTTTCTAAAGATGTGGTACTTGTCACCCTCTTACCACGCAGATCTTTTTAAAGCTAGTTTTACCGAC
>CAZDKH010000007.1:0-20405 GCA_964506225.1 uncultured Gammaproteobacteria bacterium | reverse complement strand
GCAGGAGCAGAATCTGCCAGATCCCAAGTAACAGGAGCCCTCATTGGTCTTGTTATTGTCTTTGCAGCTTGGGCTATTGCAAGCTTACTGGGAACACTCTTTGGTGTTAACATCTTTAATCTGTCCTTTGGGAATTTCTTGGCAGGGGGCACCCAGTAGTGAGCTGGTAGCAGGGGTGGAGATGATTGTTTAGAATTTGAGAGGCACGCTCAACCTTAGGGGGTAGTATGAGTGATAATAGCTTGAAGACAAGTTTTTTAAGCGGGTGGAGTGTGGTTTGCAGTTTCAGGTGAATCCTTGGTTTAAGAGAATTAAGTTTTGGATCAAGATGCTGATTTTTCAAAGCTTTAAAACACATGGTGGTTGCGCAGGTTAGCTTCATTTGTTATAATTTCTTCTATCGTGGAGGTGATTGTATTAACTAACCTCTAGGGAATACCAGAATAGCCCAATAACAAAGGCGCTTTCTGGCGCCTTTTTTAGTGAAAAAAATGTTAAATGCAATTTTAGGAGCAAAAGGAAGAATGACCCAGGTTTTTGATAGCCAAGGGTCAAGAATCCCCGTGACCAAAATTAAGGCGGGTCCGTGTATTGTTACCCAAGTCAAAACCAAAGATAAAGATGGTTACTGGGCTGTCCAGCTTGGTTTTGGAGAAAGAAAAATTAAACACACTACAAAGCCATTACAAGGGCATCTCAAGAAAATTCAAAATTCAAAACTCAAAATTCAAAGTTTTTTTCCACGATTTTTAAGAGAAATAAGGACAGACAACGAACCAAAGTTTAAAGTAGGAGACCAGATAAGGGTCTCCGATATTTTTTCTGCAGGAGACAAAGTTGCTATAACAGGTGTTTCCAAGGGAAAAGGTTTTGCCGGCGTTGTTAAACGTTGGCACTTTGCAGGAGGACCCAAAACCCACGGCCAATCAGACCGACAACGAGCTCCGGGCTCGATTGGTCAAGGAACTGACCCGGGAAGGGTTCACAAGGGTAAAAAGATGGCAGGGAGAATGGGCCAAGATACGGTTACTGTCAAGAATCTAAAGATTGTGGATATTCAGCCTGAGACTAACGAGATTACCGTTTCTGGGCCTGTACCGGGAATTCCCGGAGGACTTTTAATTATTAAAAAGATATGATTAAAACTAACGTTTACTCAATAAAAGGAACAAGGTTAACGCAAATTACTCTTCCTAAGATTTTTGATGAGCCGGTAAATAAGACTCTTCTTTCTCAGGCAATTCATGTTTACCGCGATAGGGCTCATCCTGGGCTATCTAAGGTAAAAACTCGGGGGGAAGTAAATCGTACAAAAGCTAAGTGGTATAGACAAAAAGGAACCGGAAGAGCTCGCCATGGAGCAAAAAGTGCACCAATTTTTGTAGGTGGAGGAGTTGCACACGGCCCCAAGGGGCTAAAAAGGAAGCTTTCTCTGCCTAAAAATATGGCTAAGAAAGCCTTAAATAGCGCCCTTTCTTATAAAGCAAAAAAAGGAGAGATAATCGTAGTTGACGGCTTTGAAAAAATCAAAAAGACCAAAGAAGCAAAAAAATTTCTTGAAAAATTGTTTCCTCAAAAACAGCCCAAAACAACCTTTTGTCTCTCAGAAGAAAACAAAAAAGTATTCACTTTTTTAAGAAACCTTGCCAATACAAAAGTCAAGGAATTTAAAGACATGAATGCCTTCGATGTATTTTTTGGAGGAATATTAATTCTGGATAAAAAAATTTTTGCAAGTAAAAAATGATAAAGATTTTACCAATTCTAACCGAAAAAAGTTTGGCAATCGCAAAAGAGGGCAGATATTCCTTTTTGGTACCTCGCAATCTTACCAAGAATCAGATTAAAAAGATTGTAAATAAAGCTTTTGGAGTACATGTAGTACATGTGGCTACCCTTAAAAAGGCAGGAGAAGATAAAAGGAACTTTAAAGGAGAAAAACAACGTCTAATGCCCAAGAAGAAAGCAATTGTAATCTTAAAAGATAAAGAAAAAATAGACTTGTTTGATGTTAAGGAAAAATAAGTTATGAAAAGTCTGATAAGCATTTTACCAAAAAAATCTGGAAGGTCGCGGGGAAAAATTGTTGTACGTCACCAAGGAGGGAGACAGAAACGCTATCTTAGAGAAATTGACTTTAAACGGGATAAAAGGGATATTTGGGCAAAAGTTGAGGCAATTGAATACGATCCAAATAGAAACGTACGCATTGCCCTTCTTCTTTATGAAGATGGGGAAAGAAGGTATATTTTGGCTCCACTAGGGCTTAAGACAGGCGACAAAGTGGTGGCAGGGGAGACAGTACCAATCCAAACCGGCAATGCTCTTCCAATTAAGAATATCCCAATTGGCAGCCAGGTTCACAATATTGAAATAAAGCCAGGTAAAGGTGGACAAATAGTTCGAGGAGCTGGGAGTGTGGCAGTCATCCAAGGAAAAGAGGAGGATTTTGTTTTAGTTAAGTTGCCTTCAGGAGAAATTAGAAGATTTAAAAATGATTGCTACGCAACTATTGGTCAGGTTGGTAATGCGGATGCGCGGACAAGAAGAATTGCAAAGGCTGGAGCTAAACGAAGAATGGGTATTCGCCCCACTGTTCGCGGGAAAGCACAGCACCCTGCCTCTCATCCCCATGGCGGCGGAGAGGGAAGAAGCCCTGTGGGAATGAAATACCCAAAAACCCCGTATGGTAAAAAGGCGGTTGGAAAAACCAGAAAGAGAGGTAAATATTCAGACTCATTAATCATAAAAAGGAGAAGTTAATGGCAAGAAGCTCAAAAAAAGGACCATATGTAGATGAACGCCTTATTAAAAAGGTTCGCGCTGGCATGGGAGATAAAACCAACCCCATCAAAACTTGGTCCAGGAGTAGCCAAATACCGCCCGAGTTTGTGGGAAAGTATTTTCAGGTTCACAACGGCAGGATATTTGTGGATGTTTATATTACCGAAGATATGGTAGGTCACAGGTTAGGGGAATTTGCCCCAACAAGGACCTTCAGGGGGCACGGACAAGTGGTCAAGAGAATAATTGAAAAAACTTAAAGATGGCAGAAGTAATCGCTATACAAAAATATGTAAGAATGTCGCCCAAAAAGTTACGGGTTGTTGCTGATATTGCCAGAAAGTTGACCCCCGAGCGTGCCCTAGAGACACTTCCCTTTTTAGGGAAGAAAGGGTCACAGTTTTTGGTAAAGGTTATCAAATCGGCAATTGCGAATGCGAAACAAAAGGGTCTTTTAGAGAGCGATTTAATTTTTAAAGAAATTCAGGTAAACGAGGGACCAAGACTCAAACGCTGGAAAGCAGGAGCAAGGGGAGTGGCCAAACCTCGCGTCAGACCGATGAGCCACATCAGGGTGGTGCTGACTACCATAAGTTCTAAATCCGAAGCACTAAATTCTAAGCAAATTAAGAAAGGAGAAAGAAGTGGGACAGAAAGTTAATCCAACAGGTTTTAGGGTGGGAACATTTGTTCCCTGGAAGTCGCGTTGGTTTGCAGACGATAAAAATTATCGAGACTTTCTAATAGAAGACATAAAAATTCGTAAAGCTTTAATGGAGCGCCTTAAATTGGCTGGAATTACGGATGTTGAAATAGAACGACTTCCAAAAAGTATGGTTATTACAATTACGGTTTCAAGGCCCGGTGTTGTTATTGGCAGAGGCGGTACAGGTATTGAGGACCTTAAGAAGTATGTTTTGGATATAATTACCGAACACAGAGGTTATAGACCAAAAGATATAAAAATTGATTTGCCAGTTCAGGAAATTAAGGATGCGGAAACTTCGGCTCATCTTGTGGCAACCAGAATTGCCTCAGAGCTTGAGCGCAGAATTCCCCATAGACGTGTTGTTACAAAAGCTATGGAGAGAGTTATGCAGTCCGGAGCAAAAGGAATAAAAATAACCTTGTCTGGTAGAATCGGAGGAGCAGATATAGCAAGAAGTGAGAAATTTCAAATGGGCTCAGTTCCTACTCAAACACTTAGGGAAAATATTGACTACTCCCAGGTTCCAGCCCTTTTGAAAAAGGGGTACGTTGGAGTTAAAGTCTGGATTTACAAAAAGACGGAGAAGTAAAAACAATGTTACAACCAAAGAAAAGAAAATATCGTAAAAGTTTTAGGGGAAGGATGAAGGGTGTCTCGGTTCGTGGCTCAACTGTTGCTTTTGGAGAATATGGCTTAAAGGCTATGGGGAGAGGTTGGCTTTCGGCTGTGCAAATTGAAGCCGCACGACGTGCAATCACAGGAGCAATGAAAAGAAAGGGGAGAATTTGGATTAGGGTATTTCCGGATAAGCCGGTGACTGCTCGACCCGCCGGTAAACGCATGGGCGGAGGTAAGGGTGATATTGATCGTTATGTGGCAGTGGTCACTCCCGGAAAAGTACTTTTTGAAGTTGGTGGTGTAGGATACGAGATGGTTAAAAATGCCTTTGAACGTGCAGCTTCAAAATTACCATTTCAAACAAAAGTGGTAGGCAGAGAAGAAGATTAATATTATGAAGAAAAAAGATCTCATAAAAATTCGAGAAGAATCAATTGATAAGGCAAAAAAGCGCCTTGAAGAATTACAAAAAAGGAGGCTTGAGGCTGGAGCAAGAATTGCTCTTGGTAAAGAGGTTAACCTGAAGCAAGTCAAAAATTTAAGGCGTGACATCGCTCAGCTTTTGACTATAATTCACGAAAAGGAAAAAAAGATTGAGGAGTAGCTATGAAAATTTTTACAGGCAGAGTGGTATCGTTAAAAATGCCAAAAACGGCCAAGGTTGCTGTGGAGAGATTTGTAACCCACCCGATTTATAAGAAACGCCTAAGGAGGGTTAAGAATTATCATGTTCATGACGAATTAGGTGTAAGGGTAGGAGATATTGTTTCTTTTACAGCCTCAAAGCCCTATAGCAAATTGAAAAAATGGAGAATTACCAAAATTCATAATAAGAAATGATACAACTGAAAACCATTTTAACTCCGGCAGATAATTCAGGAGCAAAGAAACTCCTGGTGATAGGAGTACCTGCAAGAGTGGGGAAAATTGCAAGCTTGGGGGATGTGGTTAGATGTGTTGTAAGGGGAGCAGATCCGGTTGGGGCTGTCAAGGATAAAGAAAAAGTACTTGTCATAATTGTCAGAACAAAAAAAGAAGTTCGCAGAAAAGATGGAACCTATGTTCGTTTTGACGACAATGCAGGAGTTGTTATAGATAAACAAGGTCTTCCAAGGGGAACTAGAATTTTAGGGCCAATTGCCCGAGAAGTGCGCGAAAAAGGATTTACTAAAATTGCGTCGTTGGCAAGGGAGGTAGTATGAAAAAATTAAAAGTAGGAGATTTAGTAAAAATTATACAAGGAAAGGATAAAGGTCGAACCGGAAAAATAGAAAAAATTTTTCCTAAGACAGATACTGTTCTTATTCCGGGCATAAATATTTATAAAAAGCACGTCAAAAAAACGGCTGCGGTTGATAAAAAAGGAGGAATTTATGAGATCCCGCGACCCATTGCCTTTTCAAAAGTTTCTCTTATTTGTCCTAAGTGTAAGAAAGTCGCGCGTGTTGGTTTTGGTATTCATAAGGACAAAAGTGGCAGGCAAAGGAAAGTTCGTATATGTAGAAAATGTAAAAAAAGGATTGACTAATAACCATGTCTCAGCTTAAAAAATTCTATCAAGATAAAGTCAGAAAATTACTAGCCCAGGAATTGGGTATAAAAAATCCTTTGGCAGTACCCCGACTTACCAAGATTGTTGTGAATATGGGCACACAGGATGACCTGAAAGATAAAGGACAATTACAAAAATTATCTGCAGATCTTGCGGCAATTACGGGCCAAACTCCTCAAATAACAAAGGCGCGTGTTTCAGTAGCAAGCTTTGGGATACGAGCTGGTATGCCAGTTGGGCTAAGAGTTACCTTGAGGAAAGATAGAATGTATGACTTTTTCCAAAAACTTGTGAGCATAGTTTTACCGAGGCTCAGAGATTTTCGTGGAGTTTCTCCAAAAAGTTTTGACACAAGGGGAAATTTTAGCCTTGGCTTCCCTGAATATACAGTTTTCCCGGAAATTGACCTAGCTAAAGTCGACAAACCCAGGGGCTTGGAAGTAACAATTGTTACAAGTGCCAATGATCCCAAGAAAGCCAAAAGACTATTGGAACTTTTGGGAATGCCATTTGAGAAAGGTTAAAAATTTATGGCAAGAAAAGCAAAAATAATTAGAGAAAGCAAAAAATTGAAATACAAAACCCGTTATAGAAGTAGATGCAAGCTTTGTGGAAGGCCGAGGGGTTATATGAGAAAATTTGGTCTTTGTAGAATCTGTTTTCGAGAAAAAGCCCACAAAGGCGAAGTGCCAGGGGTTAGAAAGGCAAGTTGGTGACATGACTAATTATCCCGTCGGAGATTTCTTAATACGCATTAAAAATGCCGCAATGGCAAGAAGACACGATGTGACTTTTCCAAGGAATAAGCTTTTACTTGAGGTTGCTAAAGTCTTGGAAAAGGAGGGTTATGTCAGTAAAATTTCACAAAAAGATGATACTTTTTCTCTAAGACTGGTTTATAAACATAAAAAACCCGTACTTATGGATATTAAACTTGTTTCGAGGCCTGGTCTTAGGATTTATATGAATGTTGACGAGATAATTGAAATCAAAAGAAAGGGGATATCAACTCTTATTATAAGTACACCAAAAGGCTTAATGTCAGCTCAGGATGCCATTAAAAAGCGTCTGGGTGGTGAGATTATCGCTAAGGTGTGGTGATTTAATTTATGGCAAGGTTTGGAAAATTACCAGTTGAATTGCCCAATCAGGTTCAAGTAGAGCTTGAGGGAAGGGCAGTTAGAGTTATTGGACCAAAGGGTTTTCTGATAAGGAATCTACCTGAGGGTATCGGAGTTCAAAAGAAGGAAGGTAGTTTAGTTATCATTGCAAAAAACGAAGATAAAAAAAGTAAGATGTTAAGAGGAACAATTCGTTCACACTTGATAAATATGATCACAGGGGTAAGTAAGGGTTGGCAAAAGGAGCTTGAGCTTGTTGGAGCTGGTTATAGGGCGGAAGTTAGGGGAAGGGATTTAGTGCTTACAGTTGGCTTTTCTCACCCTGTTGTCATTAAAGCTCCTGAAAAAGTGAGCTTTAGTGTTGAAAAAAATATCATAAAAGTTGAAGGGATTGATCGCGATGTTGTAAGTCAAGTGGCGGCTAAAATTCGTCAAATAAGAAAACCGGAGCCATACAAAGGCAAAGGAATTCGTTATAAAGACGAAATTATCAGAAAGAAACCGGGCAAGGCGGCTGCAAAGATGGAGGGAGGAGCCTAAAATGTCCAAAAGAGAAGCACGTCTAAGAAGAAAGAAGAGAATGAGGGCCAAAATCTTTGGTACTTCCAAAAGACCAAGATTAAGTGTTTTTAGGTCCTCAAGATATATCTATGCTCAAATTATTGATGATGAAAAGAAAGAAACTCTTCTTTCGGTTTCTGACCACTCTTTAGGTCTTGATAAAGAAAAAAAGATGAAGAAAATTGAAAAAGCAAGGCTCATTGGGCAGTATTTGGCTCAACTTGCGATTAAGAGAAAAATTTCAAAGGTGGTTTTTGATAGGGGTGGAAGAAAATACCACGGTAGAATTAAGGCGCTTGCAGAAGGAGCGCGAGAGAAAGGACTTAAATTTTAATATGGATATAGAGACTGACAGAGAGTTTCAGGAAGCAGTTGTCGAGGTAAGAAGAGTATCCAAAAAGACAAAAGGAGGAAACCAGATACGCTTTTCCTCTTTGGTTGTTGTGGGAAACAAGAAAGGTAAAGTTGGGGTTGGAATTTCTAAGGCAAAGGACGTACGTGGTGCAATTCAAAAAGCAGTAACATATGCAAAAGCTAGAATGATTAATGTTCCTCTTTCGGGAACAACAATCCCATATCCGGTTAAGAAAAAATTCAGTGCAGCCAAGATAATTCTCAAACCAGCCCCAAAAGGGAGTGGTATTATTGCAGGTGGAGCAATGAGGGTTGTTTTGGAATTAGCCGGAGTAAAAGATGCTGTTGGAAAAATTTTGGGCACAAAGAATAAAATTTCTAATGTTTATGCGACTTTTGAAGCTCTTAAAACACTCTCGGAGATAATAGAAAGGAGTCGAAAGAAATAAAGTATGGTTGATTTAGTAAAGATAGTGAAAAAAAGAAAAAAAAGGGTGGGTAGAGGTTTTGGAAGTGGCAAAGGAGGACACACGACAGGCCGGGGGACTAAAGGTCAAAAAGCAAGGGGGAAGATGGGAATTCTTTTTGAGGGCGTAAAAGTTAAAAAATCTCTCATTAAAAGATTGCCCATGAGAAGGGGTAAAGGAAAATTTCATGCTAAACCAAAACCCTTAATAGTGAAATTGGGTCTTCTTAATCTTTTAAAATCGGGGAGCTTAGTTGATAAGGAAACTTTAATCAAAGCTGGTATTGTTGATGCGAAGGATGCAAAGAAATATGGTGTGAAGATTTTAGGAGGAGGGAAACTAGATAAGAAACTGGAAGTGAAACTGCCAATATCCCACAAAGCAGCCAAAATTGTAGAAAAGGCTGGGGGACGTATTGTTCGTGATGTAAACTAAAGTTATGTTTGCTTCGATTGCCCAATTTTTTACGAAGGTAGTAGCTACACCGACAATCAGGAGAAAGTTGATTATTACTGCCGTGATTCTTATCCTCTTTCGTTTAGTTGCCCACATTCCCGCAGCTGGTGTGGATAAAGCTTCTTTGGAAAAGCTTTTCTCGTTTAGCCCACTTTTATCCCTATTGGACGTTTTCTCCGGTGGGACGTTGGCCAACTTTTCCATAATGGCTCTGGGATTAAATCCATATATCAATGCTTCTATCATTCTGCAACTTTTGACTTTTGTAATTCCTTCCTTGGAGGAGCTAAGCAAGGAAGGAGAGTATGGTCAGGAAAAAATAAATCAATACACGCGTTTTTTGACAGTTCCCCTGGGAGCTCTTCAGGCATTTGGTATGTATGTTCTTTTGAAAGGACAGGGGGTTTTAGGGAGCTTGTCGCCCGTAGCCCTACTTGCTTTAGTTGTCACCATGACCGCAGGAACCATGTTGGCGGTGTGGTTGGGAGAGCTTATTACAGAATATGGTATAGGAAATGGGGTTTCCTTTTTAATCTTTGCTGGAATTGTGGCCAGACTCCCTGTAACACTTGGCCAGTCCACAGAGGTTGTCAAGACAGCTAATGCAACAAAAATTGTTATTTTTACTATTTTGGCAGTTGCGATTATTGGTCTAATTGTTTTTGTCAATGAAGCGATACGTAAGATTCCAGTTACTTACGCCAAACGTAGCCAGAAAAGGGTGTTTGGAGGCGAATCTTATTTGCCTTTAAGGCTTAACCAGGCTGGGGTAATTCCCATTATTTTTGCGGTTTCTTTGGTTTTAATGCCCTCACTTATTGGCCAGTTTTTGATTAATGTTCCGAATGAGAAAATTATAGTAATAGCTGCTAAATTAATTCAGGTATTCAACCCCCAAGGCCCAGTCTATAATATAGTTTATTTCTTGTTGGTGGTTGGCTTTACTTACTTTTATACTTCTGTTGTCTTTAACCCCGAGAAAATCTCTGAGAACTTGCAGAAAAATGGTGGCTTTATCCAAGGGATAAGACCCGGAACCCAGACTCAAGAATATCTGTCAAAAGTACTTTCGCGAATTACTTTTGTTGGTGCTTTATTTTTGGGAGTTATTGCAATTTTACCATCGATTTTCCAATCGATTATTGGCATACCCAACCTTGTTATCGGAGGAACTGGAATTTTAATTATTGTTTCAGTCGTTTTAGAACTGACTCGTGATCTAGAATCCCAGCTTGTGATGCGAAAGTACGACAGATTTATCTCATAATTATGAATATAATTATTCTTGGTCCCCAAGGATCAGGAAAAGGAACCCAAGCAAGATTACTTGTTGAGAAGTTTGGTTATTTTTACCTTGAGGCCGGTGACCTTTTACGTGATTTGGCCAAAACTGATGTCAACTTGAATAAAAAATTAAAACAGGGAAAACTCGTGGGTGATAATCAAATGTTTAACTTAGTTAGAAAATATCTAGAAAGTAGAAAGGCTTATGACCAGGTTGTATTTGATGGGTATCCTAGGTCTATTCTACAGTATCAGCTTCTGAGAGATTGGTTGCACTCTCATGGCAAGGATATCGATTTAGCTTTTTTCCTAGAGATTAGTCAGGCTGAGACTATTCGGAGGTTGTCAGCACGAAGAGAAGATAAAAGGACTGGTAAGATATATAATTTAATAACAAACCCTCCTGGGCCAGATGTTAATCCGGGTGATTTAGTACAAAGAGAAGATGACACAAGAAAGGCCATAGTAAAGAGACTAAAACTCTATTCCCAAAAGACAGTTCCACTTCTTGAAGTTCTTGAGAGAGAGGGAAAATTAGTAAAGGTTAATGGTGAGCAGCCCATCGAGGTTATTAATGAAGAGTTGATAAAGGTTTTAAAAGAAAGGCAGGCTAAAAATGGAACTTAAAACTCCACGAGAAATAGAAATAATGCGGGAAGGAGGTAGAAAGCTTGGTAAGATTCGCAGAAGACTTGAAAAGGAAATTAAGGATGGTGTTAATGCTTTTTTTATCGAGAAACTGGCTACAAAGTTAATCGCCGAATACAAAGGGATACCGTCTTTTAAAATGGTTCCGGGATATTTCTGGAGCACTTGTATTAATGTTAACGATGGAGTAGTGCATGGAATTCCCCGAAAAAATGTAGTGTTTCGTAAGGGAGATATAGTCAGTCTAGATCTTGGATTTTATTTCAAGGGTTTTCATACGGATACTTCAACAAGTGTTTTAGTTGATGGGGTGGATACTGATAAAAAGGAAGTTTTAGAAGGAGGTAAAAAAGCTTTAAAGAATGCAATCGCTCAGGCAAGAATAGGAAACAGTGTAGGGATGATTTCAAAATCAATAGAAGATACTCTCAAAAAAGCTGGATTAAATCCGGTTAAGAGTTTGTTTGGTCACGGAGTGGGAAGAAAGTTGCACGAAGAGCCCTATATCCCCTGCTTTGTTTCGGGAAGTTCTGTTGAGGCTCTCCGTCTTACAGAGGGCTTAGTTTTGGCAATTGAGGTAATTTATTCAAAAGGTAGTGGTGAGGTTGTTACTGACAAAGACGGTTGGACAATACGCACGAAAGATGCTACAATAGCAGCGCTTTTTGAAGAGACCGTGGCGATAACCAAGCGCGGTCCTTATGTATTAACTCGATGAAAGACAAGCAAAAAAATATTTTGGTTGAAGGGAAGGTTTTGGCGAATTTACCAAATACCATGTTTCGAGTCGAACTCACTGATGGGCGGGAGATTTTGGCAACTTTGTCAGGGAAAATGAGAAAAAATTTTATAAGGATTTTGCCAGGTGACAAGGTCAAGGTGGAAATGACACCCTATGATGAACAGAGGGGACGGATAGTGTTTAGATATTAAAGATATGAAAGTGCAATCGTCAGTTAGAAAAGTCTGTAAGGATTGTAAGATAGTTAGAAGAAAAGGGGTAGTTTATGTTATTTGCAAGAAAAACCCCAAACACAAACAAAGACAGGGGTAAACTAACATGGCAAGAATAGCGGGAGTTGAATTAGCTGATCAATGGAGAGTTAATTATGCCCTTACTCGTCTTAAAGGGATAGGATGGGCGTTGTCTAGAAATATCTTAAAGGAGTTGGAAATTGATGAGACAAAAAGAGTGGCCAGTCTTTCTCCAGATGAAATTGCCAAGATTGCAAACAAACTTGAGGATTTTCCTATAGAGGGAGAATTGGCAAGAAAAGTGAAAGCTGATATTCAAAGGTTGAAGGTAATTGGAAGTTATCGAGGATTAAGACATTCTCGTGGTCTTCCTGTGAGAGGGCAAAGGACAAGACACAATGCCCGCCAAAAGCGAGGAAAAAGAAAGACAGTTGGTGCTTATAGAAAAGAGGCTCTGGCAAAATTGAAGAAGCAAGATACAAAGGCAAAGGAGAGTCAAAAATGATAGTAAAGAAAAAAGAAGTCAATTTTGGTAAAGTATATGTTTCTGCAAGTTTCAATAATACCCTTGTCACTGTGACAGACGAGAAAGGCAGTGTTCTTGTCTGGGGGTCATCGGGTAAGGCCGGGTTTAAGGGAACTAGAAAGGCCACGCCCTTTGCAGCAACCACGGCTGTTGAACAAGTGATTAAAAATGCGAAAGAAAATTTTGGATTAAAGGAGGTTGAAGTTTATATTAAAGGTCCCGGGCCGGGCCGAGATGCTGCCTTGCGGGCTATCAAAAGCGCGGGGGTAAAAATTTCTCTTATTGCAGATGTAACCCCGATGCCCTATGACGGACCGCGACCAAGCAAAAGGAGAAGAGTATAAAAAATGGCAAGGTATAAAGGACCAAAAGACAGACTATCAAGGCGTGAAGGAGTAGACCTTTTTGGAAAAGGTGCTCGGCTTACACGTTTGAATGTTCCCCCGGGAGTTCATGGACCCAAGGGTCAGGCGTCGCATGTTTCTGAATATGGTAGGCAATTAAGGGAAAAGCAAAAAGTAAAACGAATGTATGGAATTTTAGAAAAACAATTCAAATCCTATGTTGGCAAAGCTCTTAAGACAAAAGGTAATACAGTAAACGCTCTTTTTTCTTTGATTGAATCAAGACTTGATAATGTTGTTTTTAGACTTGGTTTTGCTCAAACGAGGCCACAGGCAAGGCAGCTTGTTTCTCACAGGCACACCATAGTTAATGGCAAAATTGTAAATATTCCATCTTATTTAGTAAAAGTAGGAGATACTATTACTCTTTCTACAAAAGCTATGGAGATTCCGTCTGTCAAAAAGCTTTTGGAGCAGAAAAATCCTGTGGTACCCTCTTGGTTGAAAAGAAAAGGTGTTTTTGGGAAAGTTTTGCGACTGCCAACAAGGGATGATGTTAAAGAACCGATTTCAGATCATGATATTATCGAATTTTATTCGAGATAATAGACAAGGAGGTGAGCTTTATGGAACAATTATTTTTTGAAATAAACGAAGAGAAAAAAGGAGAGAATTATTCTTTATTTACAATATCTCCGCTGGCTGCAGGTTATGGTGCGACTTTGGGGACCGCCCTAAGAAGAGTACTTTTGTCAAGTCTTCCTGGAGCGGCGATAACAAAAGTTAAGATAGATCAGGTAAAACATCAATTTTCTACCCTCAAGGGTATGAAAGAAGATGTTGTGGAGTTCTTGCTAAATCTAAAGAAAGTACGTTTTAACTATTCAGGCAGTGAACCTATTACCCTGTCTCTTTCGGTCAGTGGCGCAGGAGAAGTCAAGGCCAAAGATATTAAGCTGCCCGCTACTGTTAAAATTGCCAACCCTGATATTATTTTGGCCAATCTGGCTAAGGGAGCAAAACTTGATGTTGAAATGCAATTGGAACGCGGGGTGGGTTATTCCCCAGCAGAAGAGCACGAAGACACAAAAATTGGAATAATTCCTTTAGATGCATTCTTTTCTCCTGTCCAAAGAGTAAATTATAAGGTAGAAGAGACTCGTGTTGGAAGAATTACTAATTACGATAGGCTACTTTTGGAGATTTGGACTGATGGAACCATCGCTCCGCAAGAAGCGTTGAGAGATGCTTCCAAAATTTTGGTTTCTTATTTTAATCAAATTGTTTCTCCGAAAAAGGTTGAAAACAAGGTAATTTTGGAGGAAAAGAATGTACTCGGGCCAATAGGAAATCTTTCTGTTGAGGAAATTGGTTTACCGACTCGTGTTGCCAATGCGCTCATAAAGGCAGGTTTTGAAAGTGTTGAGAAGCTTGCCAATGCCCAGAAGAGCGATCTCCTTAAGGTCAGAAACCTAGGTGAGAAATCTTTAAAAACCATCAAGGTAGCGCTATCAGAAAAAGGAGTAAAGGTGGATTATGCGTAAGAAAATTTTTGGTCGGAAGTTTTCCAGAGATACTGATTCGAGGAAAGCTTTGATGAGGTCTTTGGTAAGAGCATTTGTATTGTCAGGAAAAATTCGAACAACAAAGGCCAAAGGTAAGCTTTTACAAAGAGAAATAGATAAACTTATGAATTTGGTAGCCAAGAATACCCTAAACTCCCGCAGACTTGTGATGGCAAGGACGGGAAATGATAAGGATGTTACTAGGCGCCTTTTTGAAGATTTTTTGGAGTTGGCAAAGTCCAGAGTATCTGGATTCACAAAGTTAGTAAACCTTTCCCCAAGAAAGGGAGATATGGCAAAGATGGTCAGATTGGAATGGGTAGAGAAAAAGGTTAAAAAATGAAAAAAACTTATCAACCAAAAAAAATTACAAGATCTTGGCACCTGGTTGATGCAAGGGAAAAGGTGCTTGGAAGAATGGCAACAGAGATAGTAAAAATGCTGATGGGTAAACACAAAGTCGATTATGCCCCCCAGGCAGATATGGGAGACTATGTTGTTGTCATAAATGCGAAATACCTGCGGGTAACCGGTGAAAAAAAAGAAAAAAAAGTTTATTATAGACACTCAGGTTATCCGGGTGGATTTAAAAAGATTTCTTTTCAAAAGCTCTTTACCGAAAACCCAAGGAAAGTCGTTGAGCTTGCGGTCAAAAGAATGCTACCTAATAATAGATTAAGAGATAGAAGAATGAGAAGATTATATGTTTATGAGGAAAATAACCATCCCTATAAAAATAAATTTGTTAATAGCTAAAAAATATGGTTAAAAAAGCAAAGAGCAAAAAATATATTTACGCAGTAGGTAAACGTAAAAGCTCATCGGCTCGTGTACGGCTTTATAAAGGTCAAGGGGAAAGTATGGTTAATAACATGAGTTTTGAGAAGTATTTTCCCGGAAGTACTGCTCGGATGTTATGGTCTAGACCTTTTGACCTTACTGGGAGCTTGGGCAAATACTTTGTGAGTGTTAAAGTCAGAGGAGGAGGTAAGAAGGGGCAGCTGGAAGCTGTTACCCATGGAATTGCCAAAGCTTTGGCTCTTGCAAAACCTGATAAATTTAGGTTAATCCTTAAAAAGGCAGGACTTTTAACTCGCGATTCCAGAGTGAGGCAGCGAAGAATGGTTGGGACAGGGGGGAAAGCCCGCCGCCAGAAACAATCTCCCAAGAGGTGAGACCGCTTTTTATTTTTAAAAGTTTGATAACTTTGACCTTGATGCCTGTTTATTCTAGTGGTACTGGATTTATAGCTTGTTTTAGTGTTTCTCCCTTGGGTTTCATATATTTTCAATTTTTTCTTCTCCTTGACGGAGGATATTAATTTTGCCATTTTTGAGCTCGATGAGGGTTGAGGAAATATCTGGTTTTGGACCTTCGTCGATGTAGATATCAATATCATCTCCAAAGTAGTTATAAGCTTCCTGAATACTGGTTGCGGGTTTTTGACCCTCGGGATTAGCACTTGTTGAGACAAGCGGACCGGTCATTTGTAAAAGGCGGACTAGTTCTGGTTTTTTAGGAAGGCGGAAAGCAATTGAGTTTTTACCCCTGTGAAGATATTCAAATTTTGGTTCGGTGCAGGGTAAAATTACACTGACTTTAGCCGGCCAAAGTTTTGCGAGGGTTTCTTTTGTTTTTTCATCAAGATTTATTTTGAAGACCTTGAGGTCATTGAGGCTTGAGATAAGGATTATGAAGGGTTTGGTCTTGTCGCGGCCTTTGAGGTTGTAGAGTCTTTCAACTGCTTCGGGACGAAGGGCCGAGGTGTGAATCCCATAGATGGTGTCGGTGGCAAAAATAGCCATTTCACCCCGGCGCAGTGCCTGAACAATTTGCTCACTGACTAGAGGTTGGATGTCCATTTGAAGTAAGTATGCCTTAAAATCTATTAAAGAGGGAGTATACCTCCACCCCGGTAAGTATTAGAGGAACTCAATCCTGGTTGAAAGAGCACAAGATAGATGACAATAAAAATTGCAAACCAAAGAAATTCAATAATTAAAATTGAGACCAAAGATTGCCAGCCCTGTTTGATTGCAATGATTATTGCCGGGCCAAGAATAAGCAAAATGTAAAACAGAACCATGGTGATAAAACCGATAGTCATAAAAACTGGGTCATTACCAACCAACTGACGTAAATTAAGTTTAAGTAGGAATCTTATTAGATATGTCAGTCCGACAACAGACAAAGACGAAAGCAAGCCTGCCGCTAAATTGGTTAAGTTAAATATATTCTTTGAACCTTTTTGTATTTGAGAGGGTATATTTTGATTTATACTCCCTTCGAATTGACCACTCTTCCTGCCGCGCCTATTTGATAATCTAATCAAAAGATAAAAACCTACAAAGAAAGCGGCAATTATCAAGATTGTCAGAAGTATTGAACTTAAGTATAACCTGAACCAATTTGTTGCGTATTCTCCTTTTACTATAAGTGTTTCATTTGGCGCGAGATTTTTTGCCTCCTTTACTAATGGACCGGATAAGCCGATTTTTCCAACAACCCTGTCTAAATCACGGCTTGAGAGACCGCTTGGAGCTGACAATTTTAATTCCCCAGTAGCAGGTGTTTCATAATCAACTTGCGCTTTTTTGCCCTTGAGGAATAAATCTGTATCCACATCCACAGTCACCCTAACTCGCTCAATTCTTGAAGGAACTTTTATTGTTTCAAAATTAAATTTAAAAAGGCCAAAACTTTCCTTTACATATCCCTTGGCAGCGTAGGCAACGAGAATGGCGGTAGATTTGTGAGGTTCAATAGCGGAAGGTAAGGTAAAGCTATAAAGATTTCCCGATTTGGTGTACTGGATTTTTTGGTACTCAATTTTACCTTCTCGGTATCTATAGCTAGAGTAGTAATACTCTTGAGTATAATCTGGGTCACGCCATTCTAGGCAGGAGTTTTCCGGAGTATGGTAATTATATCGCACACATTCTTGTGGAAGTTTTATCTGATACATTACTATTTCTGTCGGAGAGATCTTGGGTATTTCAAAAGAAAACTCAGTCAGTGGTTTTTCATTCGGATTTGTGATGACTATTCTTGCGTAAGTGATGGCTTCGCCATTACCACGAAAGATAACACTGTAAAAATGATTTTGGCCAAAAAGTAATTCCTCTTGGGAAGAAGCTGTAGTGACAAAAATAGGTAAAAAAAGTAATATCAATGAGGCCAAAAAAATAATTTTCCTAAAAATTTTATTCATATTTTTTATCCTTCATTACAATTTACAACCCTTACGGATTTTTTGCAATATTATCTGGTCGGGGTGCATGGAGTTGAACCAGGACCAGACGTATTCCACGCCTACAACGCTTTGTCGGGGTGCCCAGAATCGAACTGGGTCCACACGCACCCCATGCGCGTATTCTGCCGGTAAACTACACCCCGTTGAGGCTTATTTTATCACCCCTGAAACTACTTTGCCTATTTTAGCGTATTTCCTTCTTGTTAGCACCTATCCGTGACTAAGCTCACCTAATCCTTACTGGCGCCTTCTTTAAATATCTCTTAATCTCTCTTGCTACTTCGGATACAGAACGTTTTGGCAAAGCGGCCTGTTTCTCAGATTCCTTTTTTATTTTTATATCAGGTAGTGATTGTTGTTTTTTTTATAGGACTATGGTAAAAAGTAAGCGCAATGGCAAGACGCAAAAAAGCGGATATAGCAGCTGATCAGATTTCTCCTCAGGTAGATGCTTCATCCAAACTTCAGGCAATCAAAATGGCTATGGAGCAGATTGAGAAACAATATGGCAGGGGGTCTATTATGAGACTTGGAGAAAAAACCAGTGAAGAAAGGAAAGTTGAAGTAATTTCAACCGGTTCAATCGCCTTAGATTTGGCGCTTGGAGTTGGTGGCCTTCCCAGAGGAAGAATTGTTGAAATTTACGGTCCAGAGGCGTCTGGCAAAACAACCCTTGCCTTACATGTCATAGCCGAGGCACAAAAGAAAGGTGGGCAGTGTGCTTTTGTGGATGCAGAGCATGCACTGGACCCCGAGCGGGCAGAAACCATTGGGGTGAATTTGGATGATTTATTATTAAGCCAGCCGGATACCGGCGAACAGGCTCTTGAGATAACTGAAACCTTGGTTCGCTCGGGGGCGCTGGACGTTGTCGTTGTTGATTCTGTGGCTGCACTTGTCCCCCGCGCGGAACTTGAAGGCGAGATGGGAGATGCGGTTATCGGCCTTCAGGCGCGGCTTATGAGCCAGGCCCTTCGTAAACTCACGGGTGCCATAAGCAAATCCAAAACGGTTCTTATTTTTACAAATCAGATTCGTCAAAAAATCGGGATTATGTTTGGTAATCCCGAAACCACTCCCGGAGGACTTGCTTTGAAGTTTTATTCGTCGGTAAGGCTTGATATAAGAAGAATAGAAGTTCTAAAGGATGGGGATAATGTGATTGGAAGTAGACACAGGGTGCGGGTGGTTAAGAACAAAGTCGCACCTCCCCTGAGAGTGGCAGAATTTGACATTATGAATGATGAGGGGATAAGTAAAACCGGAAGCGTTTTGGATGTTGCGCTTGAATTTGGAATTTTGAAGAAAAGCGGGGCGTTTTACAGCTTGGACGGGCAGGTTATAGGCCAGGGAAGGGAGGCTGTAAAGCAGTATTTTAGAGAAAATACAAAGGTAATGGATGAGGTTGAGAAGAAAATCCGCGAAAAAGTAGCTTTAGCCAAAAAACTCCCTAAAGAGATTGGAGAAGAGAAGGAAGAAGAGTAAAATAGTTTAGTGCCGATAGTAACTTCACTTAAGCCACAAAAGAGTGGAAAGCGTGTAAATGTTTATTTGGATGGAAGGTATGGATTTGGAATTGATCTTGAAACACTGATGACACTGAAAATTGCTGAGGGTACTGAATATAGTGAGAGTGAGATTAAAGAGATTGTAAAAAAAGCAGAGTTTCAAAAAACATTGGAAAAACTTCTGAAGTACGCAACCCTCAGACCACGATCGATTTTTGAGATAAAACAGTGGTTAAAACGAAAGAGAGTACACGAGAGTTTGCATAAAGATCTCTTTAATAGACTAAAGCGGCTGGATTTAGTGGATGATGAGAAGTTTGCAAGGTGGTGGGTGGAGCAAAGAATGGCTTTTAAACCAAGATCTGCCCGACTCCTAACGTATGAGTTGCAAGTTAAGGGTATAAGAAAGGAAGTAATTGAAAAAGTTTTGGATAAGATGGATATTGATGAGCTGAAAATTGCCAGAAAGCTGGCAGTCAAGATGAAAAATAAAGATAAAAAAAAGGTGGTAGCTTATTTATCAAGGCAGGGCTTTGATTGGGAAACAATTAAAAGAGTGGTTGACTATAAAGAGTGAAAAAAGTAGAATTGAATTGGAGCAAATTATGTCTAGAAGAAGGCCTTACGCAAATTCTTCTTTGCTTGCCGAGTTATAAACTACTTGGCGCTTGCTCCATTAAGAGTTATTTAAATTACTTTAATGAGCGACAAAGATGATATCAAAATTTTAATCGATGACCTGAGGAAGCAAAGACAGGCTTTAGAAAAAAAGCAGCAAGGGCTATTAAAGTACGAGACCCAACTTATTGAAAGTTTAGAAAAAGCATCCTCAATGACCCGTCAAGAGGCTAAAAAACTTCTTTTGGACCAAGTTCAAAAAGAGCTTACCTCCGAGATTGCCAAAAGGATTAGGGCAGCCGAAGAGAGGGTTCGTTTAGACGCATCTCAAAAAGCACGCGAAATACTGGCTGATGCAATGAAACAAGCTGCCACATCCTACGTTGCGGAATACACTGTTTCAACGCTCAGTGTTCCCTCTGAAGAAGTCAAAGGAAGAATTATCGGAAAAGAAGGAAGAAATATTAGGGCTTTTGAAAAGGCGACGGGAGTTGAGATTGAACTGGATGAAACAAATGAGATACGCCTTTCTTCTTTTGATTCTGTAAGACGCGAAATTGCCCGCCTTGCACTATTGGAGCTTATTAAAGATGCTCGAATTCAACCCACTAGAATCGAAGAGGTTGTTCGCCAGACACGCGCTCGGATGGATGAGGTACTTTTAGAAGAAGGTAAAAAAATTACAGAGGAGTGTGGAGTTTATAATTTTTCACCAGAACTTCTAAGACTAATTGGCCGCTTTAAATACAGGACCTCATATGGCCAGAATCTTGCCTTACATACAATTGAGGAAACGAAAATAGGTGTGGCAATCGCAAGAGAAATTGGAGCAAATGTGGAAACTGTTAGGTTGGGATGTCTTTTGCACGATATTGGCAAAGTAGTTTCTAGCGAGGAAGGAACACATGTGGAAGTTGGGGTTGGGGTTGCTAAAAGATATGGTTTTTCCAAAGAAGTTGTAGCAACCATAGCAGAGCATCACGAAGATAAACCTTTTAGTTCAGTTGAATCTGTGATAGTTTGGATAGCAGATGCAATATCAGGAGCCCGCCCCGGAGCTCG
>CAZDKH010000006.1:0-30825 GCA_964506225.1 uncultured Gammaproteobacteria bacterium | reverse complement strand
TTGTTCATACCCAGCAAGAATAATTTCATCCATAGCTCTAAGAGGCTCTGGTGTTGGGGGAGGAGCTTCTGAACCTGTGTCTTGCCAAATTCTTCCATCTGCATCAAGAATAACTACTCCAATTATTCCTTCTTTGGTAATTTCCGCTCCTTCTTCAGGTTGCACAATTGTAAATCCTCCGTTTACCTCATCTACTGGTCCCAAAAGCCCTCCGTCACTGGCAACTGCAAAGTTTGTAAAGGGTCCCTTGTTGTACAAAACTATCTCAATCGGTTGCTCGGCATAGTTTAGGTTTGGAAGCCCTGGTGCTGAAAAGAAAATTCTATTCTCATCTACTCTAAATGTTACGGCTGTTGCAATAACGCCGTTTGGGCTTTCTGCAAGCACGACACCGATTAGAATATCATCTCGGTTTGCTCCCCAGCTATCTACTAATTCTGTTACCTTCATTAAATGGGGCCGAATCATAGCTATATAGTTAGGATTTTCAACTAAAGTTTGCCAAAACTCTTGTGGATTGGCCTTAATACTTTCGGCAGTGATACTTTCAACCGGACCAAGTGAAACAAATTCCGGTGCAAAAGGCAAATTCTCCTCCTGTTGCTGTGCCTCCTGACCCTGGGGTTGGTTTTCCCTAAGCCAGGCTTCCATTTGAGCATTTAAATCAGCTAGATTAAAGCCGTTTTTTCTAATTTGTTCAAAAAGTTCTTGGGCAGTTTGTACCTTTTCTGTGGTTTGTTGTTCCTCAAGTCCAACTTCCTCAACTGTTCGAATTTCAGCTGGGGGTGTTATGAGAGGAGCAATTGCTGTAGCACCCATACCAATTGCGGTTGCTGCATAAACAGTTCTTTGACTTAAAGAAGGTTTGGGCAGTTCTGCCGGATTATGATGCCAACCCAAGTTTCTTTGGTACATAATGCTTGCAATTTGAAGAGCCATACTCCGTGTTCTTTCAAATGCCTCCTCAAATCTTTCAACGGCTAGAGTTAGTCTCCCATCCAGTTCTGCCACTCTTTCTCTAATCCTTCGTATATCCGCTTGGTCGGCAGGTATAAGTCTAGACCTTCTAGTGCTTGCTGCCCTTTGTTCTTGTGTTGCCGCTTGTCTAAAACTACCTAGAGAAGCTTCAGAAATACCAACAGTTTGTTGCACATAGTTACCCCACTTATCAGACCTTTTAATAAATTCATAGACATCTTCTGGCGTAGTCCATGGAGGAATCATGATACCGTTTGGAGGTATAGGAGTAGGTGTGGTAATTATCTCAAGATATTTTACAAACCGCCTGATTTCAACTAAACCTAATAAATTGGGAATCGTTTGTTCGGAAATAGTGGGTCCTTCTCTTATGGCAAGACAAACAGGACTAGTTGTCAATATGTCGGCAGACATATATTATCCCATAATATCACAATATCCCATAATATACAAGGAGTCTGGGTTAAAAAAGCCCGATTTAATCGGGGTTTTCTTCCCTCTTTTTATCAGGGAAAATTCAAAAAGATTTTCAGATATTATAAGCATAGGGAAATCTTTTTCTTGACAAAATCTAAAACTTCTTTTGCTCTTTTATACGCATCTTCAGCCTTTTTCTTATTAAAGCCAATTGCGTCTCCAAAATCCGGGTACCTAGTTTGGGGGCATAATAATCCACGAGAGGTAAGAGTGACTCTTTAATCCCTAAAAAAGACTTGTCCACCAAGCTGCACTCTTTCAAAAGAGCACCGAGATCGTGAATTTTTCTTTGTGGCTTTTTCTTGCTAATAAGATATGCTTTAAGGGACTTTTCGGCCACCTGCTGAGCAAGAAAACAAGCACCATAGTAAATCTTACCCTTAATACTGGTCCTACACCAGCGCAGGTCATCATCTGCTTTCTTAAGCCATAAACTACTTTCCTCTTGCATTTTCGTATATTATCCTTCCTGTTTCTGCAATCTCCGCGATAAAAGGGTTTGTCCTTTTATGTTTATCATATTCGGCTGGAGTAAAAACTAAAAGATCAACCGGTGTTGTGGTGTCAATTAACCTCCGTACTTCTATCAATCTATCATGGAAGGGCTTTTTTGTATTTTTGATTATGATAAGATCGATATCGCTATCTTTGTGTTGTTTCCCACTTGCGTACGAGCCAAAAAGTATTACTTTTTCAGGCTCATACTTTTTGACTTGTTCTAAAATATTGTCTAAATCCATTTGGTATATTATAAGCCAGAAATAGGCCCTGTCTTGCAAAAAATCTTTCGTTTAACAATCTCACCGTAGTAACTTAAATTGAATGTATAAATAGTATAGCATATTTCGCAAGCTCAAAGGTGTGCTTGTAATTAAAAAATTTCCCTGCAATAATTAACTTGTATGTCTGCCCAAAATGGTCAAGGTACACTTGTTGATGTACTACTTTCCCAAGGAGCTCTTAGTGAGGAAGAGGCTAAAAGGGTAAAGCTTACCGAGATTCAAACTGGCAAAACTCAAGAAGAGATAATCAGACAATTCCATCTGGCCAGTGAAGAAGAACTTGTTAAGGGAAAGGCGGCGCTTTATAACGTCCCCTTTGTTTATTTGACAGCTACTCCCATCAACCCCGATGCTCTTTCAGTTCTTCCTCAAGAGGTGGCTGAGCGTTTTCGAGTTTTCCCTATTAATGTGGATAGGGTCAATAAATTTCTTGAACTAGCCATGGCAGATCCTCTTAATTTGACGGCAATTGAGTTTATTGAGCAAAAAACTGGACTTATCGTCAAACCAAAGGCTGCTTTACCCAGTGAGATTGAAGATTTTTTAACGACGAAGTATGCCACCACCCTTTCACGGGAAGTTTCAGCCGCCCTAAAAGAGGTTACCGGAGAAGGAAGACCAATAGGCAGGACGGTGGTTGTCCCTCAAGTTGGGCTGATACGGCAAGAAAAAATTAGTGAAATTGTAACCCATATTTTGGATTTTGCCGTACGCTCACGTGCTTCTGATATTCACATTGAGCCCCAGGAGCGAGCCACTCGTGTTCGTTATCGAATCGACGGAATTTTGCAGGAAAAACTAACCATTCCCAAGGAACTCCAAGATGCTTTGGTTTCCAGAATAAAGATTCTTTCTAATCTGAAGATAGATGAAAAAAGAATTCCTCAAGATGGAAGATTCAATTTTAAAACTGCCGATCAGGAGGTTGATCTGCGTGTTTCTACCCTACCCACTTCTTGGGGAGAGAAGGTTGTCTTAAGGCTACTTAAAAAAACAGGAGGAATTCCAGATTTACCTGAATTGGGGCTCAGAGGCCGTGCCTTAAAAAATTTAGAAGATGCTATTTTGCGACCTCACGGTATTATTATTATTTGTGGTCCAACAGGCTCTGGGAAAACCACAACCTTGTATTCTTTGATTCAAAGACTCAATACCCCAAAGGTTAATATTGTAACCCTGGAAGACCCGATTGAATATAAAATCGCCGGGGTAAATCAGGTGCAGGTAAATCCCCAGGTGGGTCTGACTTTTGCTTCGGGATTAAGGTCATTTTTAAGGCAAGACCCAAATATAATTTTGGTTGGTGAGATAAGAGATAAAGAAACTGCAGATTTGGCAGTTCAGGCTGCTTTAACGGGACATTTGGTTTTTTCAACCCTTCACACCAATGATGCGGCGGGAGCTTTGCCCAGACTTTTGGATTTTGGTGTCGAGCCATTTTTACTTTCCTCTTCAATGACCGCAATTGTAGCCCAAAGGGTCTTAAGAAGAATAGATGAGGCAACCAAAGAAGCCTATATCCCCGATCCAAGAATAGTTAGTGATATAAAAAATGTGCTTGGAGGTTTGTTTCCTAAAAATACCGAGATTAAGCTATACCGCGGCAAACCAACTCCCGATAATAATAATTCCGGCTACAAAGGAAGAATTGGTATTTATGAAGTTATTCCTGTTAGCGAGAAAATTGGCAGGCTTATCCTTGAGAGAGCACCAGCGGGAGAAATTGAAAAAGTGGCGAAAGAGGAAGGAATGATTACTATGAAGCAGGATGGTTATCTTAAGGCACTGGAAGGAATTACTTCTATTGAAGAAGTATTGCGTGTTGCTCAGGAATAGTATTATCATGAATTTATGAATCTAAAAATTAAAAATCTTCTTCAGTTGACAGTTGACCAAGATGCTTCTGATTTACACCTTCTTGTTGGATCTCCACCGATTATCAGAGTTGACGGAGAACTAACTCCTGTTACCAACGAGGGGCTTCTAGGACCAAAAGAAATTGAAGAACTTTTAGAGGGGGTGATGACCTCCGAACAGCTAGGACGGCTTAGTGTGAACAAGGAAATAGATTTTTCAATTTCTTTTTCAGATAAAGCAAGATTCCGCGTCAATGCCTATACACAAAAAGGGACTTTGGCTGCTTCTTTTAGGAGAATTCCCCTTTTGATTCCCTCGATTGACTCTTTGCATTTACCCAAGATTCTTCACTCCTTTACCACGTTAAAGCAGGGGCTTATTCTTGTGACTGGTCCAACGGGCCATGGTAAGTCAACTACCTTGGCTGCAATTATTGATGAAGTAAACGCAAACAGGGCTTGTCACATCATAACCATTGAGGACCCTATTGAGTTTGTTTTTCGTCCCAAGCGGGCAATCATCAGTCAACGCGAGATGCACAACGACACACACTCCTGGGTAGTTGCTTTGCGTTCGGTTTTAAGGGAAGATCCTGACGTGGTCTTGGTGGGAGAGATGCGCGATTATGACACGATAGCTGCAACCCTGACCATTGCGGAAACTGGGCATTTGGTATTTGCCACGCTTCATACCAATTCCGCCGCCCAAACTGTTGACAGGATTGTGGATGTTTTCCCGGACGAACAGCAAAAACAAGTTCGACTTCAACTCTCAAACGTCTTGGAGGCAGTTTTTTCTATGCGCCTTATTCCGATGATTACAGGTGGAAGGGTTGTGGCCCATGAGATAATGCTTGGGTCAACGGCAATCAAAACAGCCATTCGAGAAGGTAAAAGTCATCAAATTGATTCGATCATTCAGACTTCTTCTGAGATTGGCATGTCCACAATGGAGAGCTCTTTAGCTGAGCTTGTTAAAGAGGGAAAAATTACCCTTTCAGTTGCCCAAGATTACTCCCTAAGACCAGAAGAGCTGACTAGACTTGTTAGAAGATGAAAAGATTTAACTACACTGCCCGTGATAAAAGTGGTAAAAAGGTCTCAGGGGAAGTGGAAGCTTCGACAATTGAACTTGCTGCAAAATTAGTAAGAGAAAGAGGATATGTAGTTATCAGTATTAAGCCGGCGCGTGGAAGTATTTTTTCATTTATCAAGTCTTTGCGCTCAAGGGTGACAGGAAAGGATATGGCAACTTTTACCCGCCAGTTTGCAACAATGATTAATGCGGGATTGCCGGTTACAGAATCTTTAAGTATTCTGCGGATGCAATCAAGGCCGAGATTTCAACCCGTAATCAACCAGATTCTAGCAGATGTTGAGGGGGGCGAGTCTTTATATAGCGCCTTTTCCCGCCACAAATCAATTTTTTCTCCCACCTATCTTGCCCTGATTAAAGCAGGTGAAACAGGAGGGGTTTTAACCAAAGTTTTGGAAAGGTTGGCTGATAATCTGGAAAAAGAACAAGAATTTCGGGGCAAAGTAAAAGGAGCGATGATTTATCCTGTGATTATCGTTGTTGGAATGATTGCTGTTGGGTTTATCATGATTGTTTTTGTTATTCCCAGACTTTTAAATCTTTATGCAGAATTTGGTGCCGAACTACCCCTGCCGACTAAAATCCTAATGGGAATTTCAAATTTGATGTCCAAGTTTTGGCCATTTTTTTTGGCTTTTGGGGCGATTGCAGTATGGGCTTTTAAACAGTATCGGGCAACCTACAAAGGCAGAAGACACACAGACAGCCTTATTTTTAAGATTCCTCTAATTGGAGAGTTACAAAAACAGATTGTCCTTACAGAGTTGACGCGTGCACTTTCTTTAATGGTTGGAACTGGTGTTTCGATAGTTGAGGGCATTAATATCGCCGCAGACGTTTCGGGCAATTCGATTATCTCCGATGCCCTAAAAGACTGTGCCAAACAAGTCGAAAAAGGCTTCCCTGTTGCTTTTTCTTTTGCCCAACATCCTGACGTTTTCCCCTATCTTCTTTCACAAATGGTGGCCATTGGCGAGGAAACGGGTAAAATGGAAGAAGTGCTCCTGAAGGTTTCGCGAGTTTTTGAAGTTGAAAGCGAGCAAAAAATAAAAGCCTTAACCACCGCCATTGAGCCTCTTATAATGGTAGTTTTGGCAATTGGAGTGGCTTTTTTGGTCATAGCTGTGATTTTGCCAATTTATAATTTAACCAGTCAATTCTAATCTCTTGACATGAAGCTGAAATTGTGTAGATACTTAAGGTATAGGAAAAGGGGGTGATAAGAAAGAACGATGAAAAAAGATAGAGGTTTTACCATGATTGAGCTTTTGTTGGTTATTGCTATCTTGGGTGTTCTGGCAGTTGTAGTTCTTATTGCCCTCAACCCCCTACAACAAATAGCAAGAGCAAGGGACTCTGGGCGCATATCAGGAGTTACCCAATTGGGGCATGCAATTGAAGCCTATGGTACAACAAATTCCGGAATTTATCCTCCTGTAACGAACTGGATGACTACCCTAAGGGATGCAGGAGAAATTGCTTCACTCCCATCTAATATTCCCTATACGGTAATTAGCGTAGGATGTAGTACAAATGCACAAAATGGTTATTGCTACTCACTTAATCCAGTGGTGGGCTCTGTGGAATGGACTGTATATTCACGATTGGAGTCAAATACTCATACGTCTCGTTGCACAGCAGTTGGTGGGGGAAATCCTTATGCAGTTTATTCTAATCTTGCTGGTCGAGGGGGGGTTTCTTGTTGTGCAAGTGAACCTACAACAGCTAACTTTAGTGAGATTCCTGGAGCTAACCCGGGTGCTAACTGTGCCGGCTTTTTGCCGTAATTTTAACACGGGAGGGCTAATAAGTTCTTTCTGGGTTAACAGTATTTTAATTAAATATAAATGTTGACCCAGAAGAACTTGTTATAAGATGTATTTAATATTTCTTTTTGTTTTAGGAGCTATAATTGGTTCTTTTTTGACTTCTCTCACTTGGAGAATTCCAAGGGCTGTTGATATAAAAAAGGGGCGCTCAAAATGCACTAAGTGTAAAAAAGTAATTGAGTGGTATGACAATATTCCGGTAGTTTCTTTTATTCTTTTAGGTGGGAAATGCCGCAAATGTCATAGCAAAATTTCCCTTCGTTATCCTGCCATTGAACTAACTACAGCACTAGCCTTTTTAGCTGTTGGACGATATTTTGAGAACATTGTAGCCAATTTGCCTTGGGCAAGGCAGCTTGACTGGTTAATTTTGCCTTATCTTTTATTTATTACCTCTCTCCTAATCGCAATTTTTGTAATCGACCTTGAAAATATGTTGATTCCTGATGAGTTGGTCTTTCTGGGCCTTTTAGTAAGCGTGATTTTACTTTTTTTTGTCGGACCCAATCCCCTTTTTCGCAATTTGACAAGTGGTTTCGTGGCAGCCTTTATCTTTTTACTTTTGCACCTTATTACAAAAGGCAAGGGAATGGGTTTGGGAGACTTCAAACTGGCAATATTTGTTGGCACGGTATTGGGTTTTAAGCTCCTCATCCCTTGGTTTTTTTTATCATTTGTTATTGGAGCAATTTTGGCCTCTATTCTCATTCTTCTGGGCCGAGCAAGACTTAAGGATAAGGTTGCCTTTGGTCCCTTTATGATTGTTTCATTTTTTATAAACCTGGTTTTTGGGCAGTATTTGGTTATTTACACTCCACCCTTTTTATAAACCATGCTTTTTACTTTCAGATTTAAAAAAAAAGAAATTCTGGTGCTAATTGCCATTGTTGGAATTTTGCTTTTGGCCACCTATGCTAACTTAGTTACAGCGCTTCGTAGACGAAGAGACGCTCAACGAAGGGCTGACCTTGGAGCTATCGCGGATGCACTTTTTCGTTATCAAGAAGATTTTGGCTTTTTTCCAAGCTCATCATCAAAAGGAGAGATTATGGCCTGTCAGCCAGGGGTTGATTCGCTGGAGGTTGTTAAAAACGAGGAGGGACAGCCAATTTTTGGTCCTTGCCGGTGGGGCTGGGATGGCTTAAAAGACATTTACGACCCTTCTTTCCCCCCTTACCTCCCAAGACTGCCAACTGACCCCAAGCATTCAGATGGGGTGCGCTATTTTTATATCTCAACCGGCTCGCATTATCAATTATATGCGGCTTTAGAGGGCAGTGAGGAGGGGTATGAGGAGGGTATTCTTAAAAGAGGTCTGGCCTGTGGGACAAGGATTTGCAATTTTGGTGTAACTCATGGTCAGACGCCACTTGATAAATCTTTAGAAGAATATGAAAATGAATTAAGGAGGAAATTGGAAATTGAAAATTGAAAATTGGAAATTTTCTTTTGGTTTTACCCTCATAGAACTTTTGGTTGTTATGGGAATTATTAGCGTGATGGCGGGATTTGCTGTGATGGGAGTTAAATCTGCTCAGGCAAAGGCTCGAGATGCACGAAGAAAATCAGACATCAAACAATATCAAACTGCTCTTGAGGCATATGCGAACAAAAACAATGGGTTTTACCCAACCATTTCAGGTACAGATGCTGCAGTGCAACTATGCCCCCAACTGGCAATGCCATCCTGTCCAACTAACCCTGTTGGCAATCCCTATGGCTATTCAAGTAATGGAGGCGGTGGGGCATCGGCAACAAGGTATGTTTTATGGACGTATCTTGAAAGACGAAGAGACAATCAGGACGTGGTCTGGGTAATTTGCTCAGACGGAAGAGTTGGTACAGTTCCCCAGTCGGGTTTTTCAGTTTCAAACGGCAACTGTCCCAATCCAACCGCAGAATAACTTATGAGACTTAAAACGAGAAATAATAATCATGCTTTTACTTTAATTGAACTTTTGGTGACCATGGCAATCATTGCAATCCTTGCTGCAATTTCACTAGTCGGGCTTAATAGTGTTCGTGAATCAGCCCGAGATGCCAGACGCAAAGCAGACTTAGAACAAATCCGAGGGGGCCTTGAGATGTTTAAATCAGACTGCGGACGCTACCCCGCATCACTTCCGGCAGTGGGAAATCCTTTAACAGGTGATGGAAGTACTCCTAACTGTCCAAATAGTAATACTTATATTGCCCGTATTCCTTCTGATCCAACCCCGGGAAGGACTTACTACTACTCTTCTCCAGGCAGCAGGCAAGCCTACGAACTTTGTGCCTCTCTTGAGGGTGGTGGGAGTGACACTTGCACAGGCAGTTGCGGATCTGCTACTTGCAACTATAAGACAGTAAATCCATGAAGGGTTATACTCTTTTGGAAGTCCTGTTGGTTATAGCCGTTTTGGCACTCTTGTTTGTGGTGGGCTTTTCAAATTACCGGGATTACGAGCGAAGACAAAAAGTTTCTTCTATCACCCGCCAGATTAAAGCGGATTTGCGTTTAGCCCAAGAAAGTGCTATTGCAGGTAAAAAACCTCAAAATAATTGTGATATTTTAGAAGGTTATGCTTTTTGGTTAGATCAGCTGACCAAAAAGGATTACAAAATATACGTTCTTTGCAGGCAAACAAGCGGAGGATCCTTGGTTGCCCAGGAAGTTAAATCTTATACTGTTAAAGAGCCAAATATACTTCTTTCTATAAATCCTGTGTTACCATACACACTACCCCCCACTTTGTCCTCAAGTGGAGGTATTCAATTTAAAGCGCTGGCCATGGGCACGAATATTCCAGATGGCAGCCAAGTTACCCTGACTGTTTCTGGAAAAAGTTCTCCGCCTAGCCCTTTTTGTATTCTTTTACCATGGTTACCCGGGTGTCCAAGCTCCTTGAAAGATGAAACCATTACAATTACGCCGGGAGGAGAAGTAAGATGAAAGGTCAATCTTTATTTGAAGTTTTGGTTGCTGTGGGGGTTGTCGGGATTGTTCTTCTGGCTTTGGTTGGGCTTGCGACCAGTTCAATTAAAAACTCCTCAAGTTCCAAAAATATCTCAAGGGCCACGCGTTATTCCCAAGAGGCGGTTGAGTGGCTGAGGGGTGAGCGAGACAGAGGCTGGAGCGATTTTGCCGCGCATGTAACTGCTAGCAACAGATATTGTTTTAATATTTCTCCAATACCGCCTAATGCTTGGGATAATACCGGAGAGTGTACTTCTGACGAATATATCAGCGGAACAAATTTTATTAGGAATGTTCTTTTGACCTTTAGTTCGGGTGACTCAAACAAAATAAACGTGGTAGTGACAACAAGTTGGAGTGATTCGCAAGGAAATCACGATGCAAAAGCAGAAACAGTACTTACCAACTGGAAATAAAAGTGGCAATAATCACCTTTTTTACCAGTGTGGCTTTTCGTTGATAGAACTTTTGGTAATGCTTGGGGTTTTTTCTATTTTGATGATGGTTGTTGCACAAGTTCTTTTAAGCTCCTTAAAAAGTGTGCGCAAAACCGAAGCCAGTGTGCGTGTGAGACAGAATGTTGAGTATGCTCTTTCGGTTATCGAGCGGCACCTTCACAGTGCCAAAGGTGTGGAAGTTTGTAATCTGGGGATGACCAGTATAAATTATCTTACTGCAAACAATGTATCTGCTTCCTTTTCGTGTATAACCGCAGCTTCTTTGGGTTATGTTTCCAGCTCCTCAGCTTCACTAACGAGCCGATTGACTTCTGAGGAAATAAATGTGACTTCTTGTAAATTTGATTGTGTTGATGACCCTACGGACTCTACTCCACCCTTGGTTACAGTGACACTTACAGCTTCAGACAGAAACACTCAGGGGGCCGAATCTGCTCAAATTACCCAGTCTATTAAGGTTTATTTGAGAAGTTATTGACCTATCTATACAAAAAGCATTAAACTGAAAATATGAAGGGGCAAGCTGTTTTAGCAGTCCTTTTGATTACAGCTGTTATTGTTACCGTAGTACTTTCTGTAGTTTCTTATTCTGTAACAGATGTCACTTTGTCATCCAAAGAAGAAGAGGCTCTTCGGGCTTTCTCAGCTGCCGAAGCAGGAATTGAAAGGGCTCTGGTTGGCGATATAACGGTCTCCTCAGGCGAAGTTTCTATAGGAGAGTCAAAGTATAACGTAGCAGTCAGTAGTGAACCGATTTCAAATAGACAGTTTGTCTACCCTGCTCCAGTTGCCTCAGGAGATACTGCAACGGTTTGGTTTGTGTCGCATGATAATACCACCCTTGAGTTAAGTTGCAAGGATCTTTTGTGTTTTAAGGGCGATGGGGGGCAAATTCAGGTTTGCTGGGGAGATAGTGGGGTTTCTCCTACCCCTGCCCTGGTTGTAGAGATTTATTATTCACAACCGCCTGGAGAAAAAGGGTCTTTATATGTTGCGCGGGACTCGATTGACCCTGTTGCCACCAGAAGAGCAGTAAACCGTTTTTCTGAACCAGGTAGTGGCACTTGCACTATCGGTGGAGTAACATTTGCCAATCAAAAAATCATTAATTTTGACTCACTAGGAATACCTCAGTCTTCGTATAGGGCAAGTGGTGGACTTGTTTTAATAACCTTGCGTCTGCTTTATAACAGTGAACCCCAGTCAGTTGGTGTTAATGCTGCATATGGCGCAAATACTGCTTTGCCAGCTCAGGGCCGACTAATTCAATCCTCGGGAGTAAGTGGCGAGGCAAATAGAAAAATAGAGGTTTTCAGATTGTACCCAGAGGTTCCGTCCATTTTTTCAGGGGTATACAGCCCCTTGGATTTGGTGAAATGAGTGTTGGAATAGATATTGGCAGCAAATCAATCAAGGTAGTTGAGCTTGGGCGTGAGGGAAATAAATTTCGCCTCAAAGCTGCTGGAGTGGTTGGTTATTCAGGAGTCGTGATTGATAGTATACAAAAAGACGATAAGGCTTTTGTCTCGCTGGTTGAGGTAATAAGAAAACTTTTTAAAGACGCAAAGATATCTGGAAAAGAGGTGGCGATAGCCTTGGCCGAATCGCAAGTATTTACAAGAGTGGTTACTTTTCCACCACTCACCGATAGCGAAATAGCCTCGGCCGTCAAGTGGGAGGCCGAACAATATATTCCCATGCCGGTTTCTGAAGCTATTATCCAGCATCAGATATTGGAGAGGCGTGAGAATGAAAAAGGTGAGGGTGTATTGGTTCTTCTTGTAGCTGTATCGAAAGATCTGGTTAAGAAGTATGTGGAGATTCTTGAGGCAGCTGGGCTTAATTGTATTGCTGCAGAGACGGAACTAATGGCACTGGCGCGATCATTGGCTCCGGCCGAACAGACAGTTGTTTTGGTGGACTTTGGAGCCAGCTCAACAGATATTGCTGTTGTTAAAAATGAGCAGTTAGTTTTTTCGCGTTCTATTCCCATGGCAGGAATGGCTTTTACGAGGGCGGTTGCGCAATCTCTTGGGGTGGCAGAAAAACAAGCAGAAGAGTACAAACGTGCCTATGGACTTTCTACTACAAGACTTGAGGGTAAGGTTCAGAAAGCTCTTGATCCAATCTTTCGCGTTGTGGCTGAAGAAATCAAAAAGGCAATTCATTTTTATCAGGTTGAAGGGAAAGGTGATATTCCAAGTTCAGTTATTCTTGCCGGTGGCACTGCTGGCATGCCTGATATGGTTTCACAACTTACTAAATTAATAGGAATTGAGGTTGTAGTGGGAAATCCCTTTTCAAAGATAGTCATTGATCCAGAAATTGCAAAACAACTGGTAGATTATGCTCCGCTTTATCCAATTGCTGTGGGGCTGGCTATGAGAGAAGGATAAAAATGCCTACAAAGATAAATCTTTTACCAGCTGAATTTGTGATAAAAGAGGACATTAAGAAGACCGGGGCGATATTGCGTCGAGTTGTCATTGCCTGTGCCGTATTTTTTGTGGTAACAGGACTTTTTGGCGGAGTCTATATGTTCTTGACACAGCAGCAGATTTCAAAAACCAAAGTGGAAGTAGAGGACCTTAGAAATGCTGTCAAAAACCTAGAACCCACAGAGCAAAAAATCTTTCTTACGCGAGACAGAATCGCCAAGGGTAAAGTTATTTATGACAAAGCTGGAATTGAGAAATCAATTGACAAGGTGGCCAAAACTGTAGAGCTTTTTCCGGTTGAGATTAGTTTGGAAGAAGCAAGGCTTTCTCCCCAGCTTTCAAGTCTTCAATTCCAATCAGGCGATTCTTTGGTAGCTTCAAAACTTTTGGATGATCTTTTGACATCGGGAATTTTTGAGAGTCTGAGTATAGATAGTTTCGATTTCAGCGAAATGTTGGGTTATAAATTGCGTTTGGAGTTTAATTAAAGGTCATGAATTTATTACCTAAATATAAAATTATTTTTGTGCCCCTAGCGTCTATAGCCACACTTATTGGTGTTGCAGTTCTTTTCATTGGTGTTTTTGTCAATAGATTAACGGCAATGAAAAGCGAGTTAGAGCAACTTCAGGTTGTCAAGAAGTCCTTGGAAACAAAAAGGTCAATACTAAAAAGTTCTTCTTCAATTGACGCTAGTTCACTTTCTGACGAGGTTACTTTTGCCGTTCCATATAAAAATCCTGGAATTTTCTTGCTTTCTCAAATAAATAAAAAGTCAAAAGAGAATAATTTAGTTGTTGAGAACTTAAGCATGTCTGGACAGAGTGAAGAGATGGAAGGAATATTTAGCTCTCAGGTAACATTTATACTCAGTGGTGAGTTAAAAGATGTAAACAATTTTCTTAATAGTATTATAAACTCTGTACCTTTGAGTAAAATTGATCAATTACAAATCAAAGTTGACACCCAGGGTTTACTTTCTGCTTCAGTCTCAATGAAAATTTTCTGGGCAGATTTACCCACCAAACTTCCTTCAGTGGAAAGGCCGATAACTGACCTTACTCCTCAGGAAAAAGAAATTCTTGAGAAGTTAACTCAGCTTGATAAGCCCGATTTGATTGAGTTGAAACCTCAAGAAGCATCTCCTTCAACTCGCTTGAATCCATTTTCAGAGCTTTAAAAGCTATGCTTCACTTACAGAGATTTGAATAATCTTTTTTTCTAGAACTGCTTTGATTGAAGCAATTTTACGAATATTTTTTATGGTTTTTCCTCCCTTACCAATAACCAACCCGATTACTGAAGGGTCGGCTTTTATATCAAAAGAAGTCTTGCCTTCAGCTTCTTCTTGGGTAATTTGAAATTTATCTGAACCGGTTATATTTTTAATCAAAAACTCAAGTAAGTCTTTCATAAAAGCTTTTTGACTGCCGGGGTGGCTTTTGCACCTTGTGCTAGCCATTTCTCTAGACTAGGTTTGTCAATTTTCTTTTCATCTGTCTTAGGATTCCAAAAGCCCAGTATCTGTAAGAATCTGCCTTTGTTTTTTTCTCTTTCGTCGCAGACAACTATACGATAAAAAATGCTTTTCTTTTTACCAAATCGAGATAGTCGAATTTTTACCATAGCAAACTCAAATTCTACTAATTAAAGTTATCTTTTTCAAGGGCAGCTTGGGCTGCAGACTGTTCTGCCTCGCTTTTACTTTTGCCACTCCCTCTCCCCAGTATTTGGCTACCAACTGTTACCTCGACTTCAAATATCTTGGCATGGTCTGGACCTGACTCTGAGACAACATTGTATTTAGGGGTGGGTAATCCTCTTGCTTGAACTTCTTCTTGCAGCATACTTTTTGGGTCTTTTAATGGACTTGCCAATTTTTTATCGAGGTCATAAAGAATATTATCAGTGATAAACTTGTAGGTTGCTTTGATACCTTGATCCAAGAAAAGCGCGCCGATTATTGCCTCAACTGCGTCTGCCAAAATTGATAAGTTTTGTCTTCCTCCGGTTTCTTCTTCTCCCCTAGAGAGGTATAGTGCTTCTCCGACACTTAATTTTTGGGCAACTTTAGCCAAATTTTGGGTATTGACTATATTTGCTCTAAGGGCTGATAAATAACCTTCTTTTTTGTCGGGAAGCTTTTTAAAAAGTTCATTCGAGGTTACAAACTCCAAGATTGCGTCTCCCAAAAATTCAAGTCTTTCGTTGGACTGTCTTGCCTTTGCGTTTTCATTAAGCCATGACCTGTGGGTAAGGGCTTGTTCAAAAAGTTCGGGATTTTTAAATGTTTTTTTAAGAGTTTGAATTGTAGTCATAATTTTGTCTAAATTTCTTCAAGAGAGTGAACAAGCTCTATTAAATCAGAGACTGTTTGCACCTGAGAAAAATCAAGGTTATCCTCATCAATACCCAACGTGGATAGTTTCTCAGAAAGGAGTGTAAATTCTTCAAGTCCCATATGTAGATCTTCTCGAAGAAAATCGTCATAATTAATATCCTCCGGCTCTAAACCGGTAATCTCGCCAATGATATCTAAAATCTTTTTGTCAGTATCTTTTATCATTTGATTTTTTCCAAAATAGTCCCCAATACCCCATTTACAAATGCTGGTGTAGATTCACTTCCATAAGTTTTAGCAATTTCCACCGCTTCGTCAATAACCACTTTTGGTGGGGTTTTTCTTTCTTTAAGTTCGTAAACCGCAAGCCTCAGGATGGCTAGATCAATTTTATTAAGCCTCTCTATTGGCCATGCTGGAGCTGCTTCTTTTATTTTTTCATCAAGATTGTGGGCGTTAGCCAGAATTTTCCTGGCATCGCTTGATATTGGTTGGTTGGTAAATGATGAAGCAAAAAGTTCACGAACCAGTTTAAGTCTTCTAATGTGTCTTGGATCCTTGGCAGATTTCATTTGTTTTCTTTGTAGTTGGCGCCGCAGTAGGGGCAAATTCTGTGTCGAGGAATGGGTTTTTTACAACTGGTGCATTTGACCAATATCGGTACTCCCAGCTTATTTGCTCCTCTTCTTACTCTGGAACGCGAGCTTGTGTGCTTTCTTTTAGGTAACGGTGTCATGCCACAATTTTATTATGAAAGATATCAATATTCAACAAGCTAACTGGAATGTAGTTAATTTGTAACTAATTTCTTTTGTAGAATTTTAAAGACCTTGGAGTATTTATTAGGATTTTTGATTATTGCCTCTGCTACCTTTTTGGTTTTTTGGATTAGCTCAAAATCACTCCAGTTGGCAATTTTAAGTTCGGGAAAGCCATGTTGTTTATAGCCGAAAATTTCCCCCGGGCCTCTAAGCTTTAAATCAAGCTCGGCAAGCTCAAAACCCGAAAGGGTTTTAGTCAAAGCGGCAAGCCTTTCTTTGGATTTTGTAGACCTGCCTTGAGTAAACAATAAACAGTAAGATTTCTTCTCGCCTCTTCCAATTCTGCCCCTTAATTGATGAAGGCTTGCCAGGCCGAATCTGTCTGCTGCCTCGATTATCATAATTGCAGCATTGGGAATATCCATTCCAACTTCCACCACGGGGGTAGAAACAAGGATGTCGATTTTGCCTTCTCTGAATTTTTTAATTGTTTCATTTTTTAGTTTTGTTTTCTGTCTGCCATGCAAAAGCCCCAGCTTAAAATTCTTAAAAACTTTCTTAAGATTGGCAAATTCTTTGGTTGCGGCCTTTACCTGCTTCATGGATTCAACTTCGCTTTCTTCGATAAGAGGACAAATAACAAATACCTGTATTTTGTCTTTTATAATTTTTTGACTGACCCATTCATAAGCCTTCTCTCTTTTTTGCCGGGGAACAATCCAGGTGGTGATTTTCTGGCGTCCTTTTGGTAATTCAGTCAAGGTAGACAAATCCAAATCCCCATAGACTGTCAAGGTGACTGTTCTGGGGATGGGTGTTGCGGTCATTGTTAAAACGTGGGGAGCAAAAGATTTTTTACCGGATTTTCTTATTAGATGGGCTCTTTGCTCTACACCAAAACGGTGCTGTTCATCGATAACTACTAGTCCAACATTATCAAAATTGACTTTTTTATGGATAAGAGCGTGGGTTCCCACAAAGACATCAGTTTTGCCTATATCCCCCTGGGTGGTTCCTGAGGTAACCAGGGAAAGCCTGACCTTAAAGTCAGCAAAAAGATTTTTTAAAGTATTAAAATGTTGTGTTGCTAAAATCTGAGTGGGAGCCATGAAGACGGTTTGAAATCCGTTTGTGAAAGTTACAAATGTTGCTATGGCAGCAACAACTGTTTTACCGCTTCCAACATCTCCCTCAAGAAGTCTATTCATTGGAGTGTTTTTGGATAAATCTGATAATATTTCTTCTACAGATTTTTCTTGTGAGGATGTAAGTTCAAAAGGTAAACTGCCTATAAACTCCTTTACAAGTTTTTTGTCAACCTTAAGAATTTGAGAGGGTTGGTTTTTATTCCAGTCCAGCCGTCTGTGAAGACTAGTGAGATGTAAAAATAAAAGTTCATCGAAAGCAAGTCTTTTTCTGGCGTTTTCTGCTGCCTCAAAGCTTTGGGGGAAATGAACCTCCCTAAGAGAAGTTTGCAAATCAGGCAAATTATATTTACTAAGTACCTGCAAAGGTAGGTATTCACAAAGTTTATTCTCTATAATTGGAAAAACTTGGGCGATTCGACTTCTTAACCATTTTGAAGACAAGCCGGATGTTTCGTGATAAATTGGCAAAAGTCTTCCGGTGTGAATCTGTTCTTTTCCAGGGATAATCCTTTCGTACTCCGGAGAGATGAGGGCAATTTTTTTATTCCACCAGCCCACTTTTCCCGAAAGAGAAATGAATGTCCCCATGGCAAGACTGCGAACAAGATAAGGCTGATTAAACCAAATGACGTTAATTTTTTGCGTGCCGTCGGAAACTTCTGCTATTTGAATTTTTTTGCCGCTTTTGGTGTATTGATTTTTGATGAAAATGATTTGGCCTTGAATCGTGACAGTTTCCCCTGCCCCGACACGAAAAATTTGCGAAGTGTGACTATAGTCCACGTACCTTGCCGGTACGTGCCACAAAAGATCCTCTATTGTTGAGATACCCAGTTTTTTAAGTCTTAAGGCATAAGCCCTGCCCACAAAGGGGAGTTTTGTCACTGGGGTTTTCAAATTCATTCCAGACTAGAATCCACCGATTATATAAGGAAGAAAGGGTATAAATGTGGTCAATAAAAGCCCAACTCCAGCGACAATAATAATAAGTTTGAAGAGCTTTTTTTGTCTTTTAGAACTCATTTTTTGGGTATAACTTTGACAAAGGTTTTTTTGCCAATTTTTATTTTTTCACCACCTTTTAGTATATATTTTATATCAACAATATTTTTACCGTTTATATCAACTCCACCGCCTTTAATGAGTCTTTTGGCTTTGGATTTGCTGCCAAGAATATTTTCAACAACTTCAATAAGTGTTTTTCTAAAGGGGACTTTTTGCTTAAATTCTACCTCACCCTTTTGGAAAATTTTTTCAAATTTTTCTTGGGCTATCTTAGCCTTGTCTTCTCCCTTGACTTGTTTAACCACATCGTAGGCAATCATTTTTTTAAGATCTAGTGGTTTTTTTGTTTTTATTAAATTCAATGGCAAGTCCGTCAGAAGTTCCAACCCCAAGTTTATAAAACTATCCGGCAAGGCCATTATTTTGCCGAAGATATCCTCTGATTTATCAGTAAGGTTTATCGTGTTTCCTTCGCTTTTCCCCATCTTTTTGCCGGAGGGGTCCTCTAAAATTTTGAGAGTAAGAACGTATTTTTCTTTGTTTTTAAGAATCTTCATTAAATGCCTGCCCGCCATCATGTTAAAAAGCTGGTCAGCCCCACCTATTTCCAAATTTACGTCCATCACAACCGAGTCATAGCCTTGCATCAGGGGGTATAAAAATTCATGAAGATAAATTGGTTTTTTATCCTTAATTCGCTTTTGGAAAAAATCACGCTCAATAATTTGCTGAACAGTAAATTTTGAAGACAATTCAACGATTTCTTCAAATTTAAGAGGTGCTAACCAACTGGAATTAAATTTTATTTCTGCCGCGTTTGGCCCCTTTAGATTAATAAATTGTTCTATTTGTTTTTTGTATCCTTTGGTATTCTCGAGAACTTGCCGGTGGGAGAGCCTGACTCTTGTTGCGGCTTTGTCTGTAGGATCTCCTATCATTCCTGTGAAGTCTCCTATAAGAAAGATAACCTTATGGCCTAGTTTTTGGAATTGTGCGAGCTTTCTTATTCCTATTAAATGTCCGATGTGCAAATTTTTTGAAGAGGGATCAAAACCCTGATAAACAGTAATCTTTTTGGTTCTCATAAGATTTACCAATCCCTCTTTGGAAGGTAAAATTTCTTCAACCCCCCTTGTCAGAACTTCCTCGATTTTGTCCATACCCATATTGTAAACCGAATCGATATAAATATGAAGCACCTTTCAATATCACTGTACTAGTACAGTGATACACTTTAAACTTTCTTTCTTTTGTACCTCTCATCATAAATCTTTTTAAGAAACTTATCTGATAATTTTTTTGCATTAATGTTTTCTTGAAATTTATTTAATCTTTCCTCTTGGAATTTTACGAGACTGTATTGGGTAAGTGCGGCAATTGTTTGAGGAAGATGGTATTCGATAGGACCAGGTGGTAATTTTTTTGGCATTGAATAACGCTTTGGTAACTGCGAAATGACTTTTTTAAAACCACTTCCTTTTTGGTTTAACCAGGACTGGACTTTTGTTACTGTTGCTATACTGCATTTTACTTCCAACGCAATATCTCTCTGAGATTCACCAGCCAATAAAAGCTTTGCGATTCTTAATCTTTTGGCTAAATTTTCTACTTCTTTGGCTGTTAGGATATCCTGTAGGAAAGTTGCTGTTTCTTTGGGTTTCCGAACAAATGAAAATGCGTTTATAAGATCAAATAACAAATCTAGTTGTTTTTCCCTGTTGAGCATTATGTACTAGTGTACTAGTACAGTGTAACAGTTGGGTTTTATAATATCAATATCTTTGTTAGAATATTGTTATGCCCCTCTGGAGAGATTACCTAAGACGATTAAGAAAAATGTCGCGCAGGAGGTATTACAGCTATTATTCTTCAAATGGCAGATTAGAAACGTCCAAAAAATTAGCCAGAATTGCAAAGATAAGTTTTCTTGGAGTTCTTACCATTCTTATTTTATCCTTTGTTATACTCCCATTGTTTGCTTTTAATCTCCCCTCACCTGATAAGGTTGTCAGAAGGGAGGGTTTTTCCACAAAAATACTAGATAGAAATGGCAATCCTTTGTATGATATTTTTTCGGAGCAGAGAAGAACTCCTGTTGAGCTTAAAGATATTCCCGATTATCTAAAACAGGCAACAATCGCAATTGAAGATAAAAATTTTTATAAACACCAAGGCTTTGACCCCTTGGGAATGTTAAGGGGGTTAACTCGTCTTGTTACCCAAGGCCGAGCCCAAGGGGGGTCAACTCTTACCCAACAGCTTGTTAAAAACGTTCTTCTTTCTTCGGAAAGAACAATTCTTAGAAAAATCAGGGAATTTATTTTAGCTATCCAGATAGAGAGAAGATATTCAAAGGATGAGATTCTGCAAATGTATCTTAACGAGGCCCCCTATGGAGGAACTGCTTGGGGAGTTGAATCTGCTGCCGAGATGTACTTTGGCAAGAAGGTGAAAGATCTTAATCTAGTTGAATCTGCATTTTTGGCCGGCCTTCCACAGCGGCCATCGCTTTATTCGCCATATTCCTCAGAACCCAAGGCGTATATTGGAAGGACAGAAACGGTTCTAAGGAGAATGCGCGAGGAAGGATATATAAACGCCGAGCAGGAAAAAAATGCCAAAGAGGAGTTGAAAAATCTTGAATTTCTCCCCCGCGGAGCAAGTTTTAAGGCTCCGCATTTTGTTCAATATGTTCAAAAAATTTTGGAAGAACGCTATGGTGATCGGGTTGTCGAGCAAGGTGGATTAAGAGTCACCACCACACTGGATTTAGACTTGCAGGAAAAAGCCCAGGAGATTGTTTATGAGGAGATATCTAAATTGGAGAAAGTACATGTCACCAACGGTGCCTCAGTTGTTATTGATTCCCAAACTGGTGAAATCCTAGCAATGGTTGGTTCAAAAAAGTTTGACGATCCCAATTACGACGGTCAGGTTAATGTCACCTTGTCCTTAAGACAGCCCGGAAGCGCTATTAAGCCTATTACTTATGTTACTGCTTTTAAGAAGGGTTACACGGCTTCCACTTTAATTATGGATGTTGAGACAACTTTTCCCGGCGGAGTTGGTCAACCTGAATATAAACCCGTCAATTACGACGGGAAATACCGCGGGCCGATGCAAATTCGATATGCACTGGGAAATTCTATAAATATAGTTGCCGTAAAAACACTTGCTATGGTTGGAATAGAAGATACTCTAAAAACTGCCTATGATTTGGGGTTAACCACCCTTGAGCCGACAAAAGAAACTTTAAGCAGGGTCGGGCTTTCTTTGACTCTTGGTGGAGGAGAGGTTAGGCTTTTGGAGTTAACCGGGGCTTACTGCGCGTTTATGAATGGGGGCTTTAGAATAGAACCAACTGCCATTTTAAAAGTTGAAGATAGTAAAGGAAATATTCTTGAAGAAAACAAGCCCATGAAAGGGCGACGTGTTTTATCTGCCGAGGAAGCTTATCTTATCGCTGATATTCTGTCTGATAATGAGGCAAGAAAGGAGGTCTTTGGAGCCAGTTCACTTTTGAATATCCCCGGCCGTCAAATTGCGGTCAAAACAGGCACTACTAATGATAAAAGAGATAATTGGACGATTGGAGGAAACCCTCTTATCACAGTTGGAGTTTGGGTAGGCAACAATGATAATTCTCCCATGAAAGAAGTAGCCTCGGGAATAACAGGAGCTTCACCTATCTGGAGAAGGATCTTGCTTACCGCGCTTGAGGGAAAACCAAACGTTAGCTTTGAAGTTCCCGCAGGTATTGTCACGGCGGATGTAGACCGTATTTCAGGCTATAGAGCCCATGACGGATTTGCCTCCCGACTTGAAAAATTTATTAAAGGTACCGAGCCAGAAGAGGATCCTGTCCATCTTAAACTTAAAATTTGTAAAACTGATGGGAAATTGGCAACTCCCTCTGATATAGCCTCTGGAAATTATGAAGAGAAAGAGTATTTCCTTTTTAAGGAAGAAGACCCTACTGCTGCACCCGGCCAACCCAATAGATGGCAAGAAGGTATTATTGCTTGGATTGAAAAAAACTATCCAGCTGACCCGCGTTATCATCCACCAAGTGAATATTGTGGTTCACAAAATCCTCTAAATGTGGAATTTATAACTCCTTCTGACAGATCAAGTAACTTATCAAATACTTTTATGGTTAAGGTCAGTGCTGATTCAACTTCTAACATTGTATCTGTGAGGATTTTGGTAGACGGGATTGAGGTTAAAAGTTTCACCAAACCACCTTATGAGCAGACAATCAATCTGGTTGATGGAGTTCACGAACTAAGAGCCATAGCGCGCGATGAACACGGAAACGAATCAGACAGAAAAATTACAGTTGGAGTGAATGTTCCATGGGACTACCAGAGTCCAACACCCACTCCTCAACCAACCTTGTCCCCCACACCCTAATTTGTTTTGGGTCTTAATGGGTTTATTTTATGACTCCCCCGAATTTTTGTTTGAGGGTCTTAATAACTTTTTTTCGGACAACTTCAACTTCGTGATTACTTAGAGTTTTTTGTGGATCTTGATAATAAATTCGAAAAGTATAAGAATCTTTATAGATAGTTGTTAATTCAACCTTGTAGATATGGATATCTGTTTTTTGGATAGAGCTAATAACATCTCCAATCTTTGTCCTCTTGGGCAGTAAGACTGTTAAATCCTCAATTTGAGGAGGATATTTGGGTAGGGGTTGATATTTGGCAAAAGGGGCAGAATATTTTCTTAGCTTTTCGACATCAAATTCATAATAAATGTAACTTTTTTCTAGAACACCGAACTGGCCGATTATTTCATTGTTTTTGCAGGAAAAAATTATTCTTTGTGAAGGTTTGAAATTTTTTGTATCCTCTAGTTTGAATCTGTATGAGAGGTGAAGTTCTTCGAGTAAAGATTCGATAACTCCCTTGGCTTCGCGAAAATCCCACCCACAAAATATTCCAGCCACGAGCATTTTCTCTTGTGGCAGTTTATTATGGCCGGCCTTAAGGTAGATATTAGCCATTTCGAAAAGATGGTAAGATTCTTTGTTTCCTTTGTTTTCATTTGCAGCCTTAGTTAAAGACGGTAAAAGAGAGGTTCTTAAAAAATTAGTATCGTTTCCCAAGGGATTCTTAAGCCGGTAAGCATTTTGGGAAACTTCGCTTTTGGATACCAGTGAAAGAGTATATGTTTCAGTTGCCCCGAGAGCCTTAAGAATTCTTTTAAGTTTTATCTCAAAATCAAAAGGACTGTCGGCTTGTTTTTCCGGAAGAGCTCCACACATAAGAGCACTGGGAATTTTGTGATAGCCGTAAATTCTGGCAATCTCCTCTATTACATCCTCCCCAATTTTGGTATCGGAAGCTCTAAAAGAGGGCGGTTCGACGACTAGCGTATCGCCGCTCCAGTTGGCTTTGTACCCAAGGCCGCGCATAATACTTACAATCTCTGCCTTTGCGAGACTAATGCCTAGTATCTTTTGAATGTGGTTGTATTCCACCTCAACCTTGTTAGCCTTAAAGGGCTTAAAATATAAATCTAAAACTTGCTTATCGGCTTTACCTTGGGTTAACTCTTGTAAAAAATCCACAGCCTTTTGCAAAGCCACCTTAACAAGTTCAGGATCCAGCCCTTTTTCAAAAAGCCTTGCCGCGTCCGTCCATTTAGCCAGACTCATTGCTGTTTTTCTAATAGCCACGGCGTCATATGTTTGTACAAACAAGAGCACATTTTTTGTATTTTTGTCCACCTCGCTATTTTTTCCGCCCATGATTCCCGCAAGGTCAATTAACTTTTCGGACCCGTCTTCAATTACAATATCTCCTCCACCCAAAATAACTTCCTGTCCATCAAGTGTAGTTAATTTCTCGTTTTTCCTGCTTTGGCGAAGTATCATCAAATGTCCGCTAATTTTGTCATAATCAAAAGTATGCATAGGTTGTCCGAGTTCACGAGAGAGGTAATTTGAGACGTCAACTACATTATTAATTGGGCGATATCCTATATTTTCAAGCCTTTCAGCAAGCCAGGCTGGAGAACTTTGAATTTTTACATTTCTGATAAGGACAGCCGTAAAACGTTTGCAAAGTTTTGGATCAACTCGTGCTTCTAAGTATGAGACCTTTTTACTAAATAAACCTTTATAGCAAGTTTTGATGGGAATAAGTTTTGCCTCAATTCCAAATCTGGGTAAAATTACGCTGGCTTCCCTTGCTATACCATAAACGCTGGCTGAGTCTACCCTGTTGGTTGTGACTTCTATCTCATAAAGATAATCTTTTTTTCTTTTGGTAATCTTTTCAAAACTTGGCCCGCACAACGAAAGGTATTTGCCAATCTCATAAGGCGAGGCTTTGGTTTTTAAATACTCTCTTAACCAACTGTCTAAAATTTGAATATTCATAGTTTAGAACTGTCTTAAATATCTAATATCACTGCTATAAAGTATTCTGATGTCCGGAATACCAAGACCGGGTTTCATCATCAGCGCTCTTTCCACTCCCCAACCAAAAGCAAAGCCGCTAAAGACCTTAGGATCAATTCCACCAGCTTTTAAAACATTTGGATGCACCATTCCGGCACCCCCTATTTCTAGCCAACCTTCTTTACAAAGTTTGCAAACCTGACCGTCCGGCAAACGGCTTTTTCCTTTACAAACAGTACAAGTGAAATCAACCTCAAATGATGGCTCAGTGAAGGGAAAGTTGTATGGCCTAATGCGTGAAACGGCTCCCAAACCGTAAAATTCCTTGGCAAAATAATTCAGGGTTCCTTTTAAATTTGCAATTGAGATATCTTTATCAACTACAAGGCCTTCAAATTGGTGAAACATGGGATAATGGGAGGCATCAGATTGCCTGCGGTAGCATTTAGCAATATTGATCATTCGAATGGGTGGCTTTTTAACCCGCCACATTTCTCTGACTTGGCCGCTTGAGGTGTGTGGCGATAAAATCATTTGGCCGTATTTAGGGTGAGGCTTTTGTTCGACAATGAAAGTTTCCCAGTCGTCTCGGGCAGGGTGATATTCGCCAAAATTCAGGGAACCAAATGCAAACCAGTCCCATTCGACTTCTGGATAGCGTACTCTAACAAAACCTATTCTTTCAAAAATAAGTGAAATTTCTTCAATTGCCTGAGTGATAAGATGTAGGTGACCCACTGGAGGTTTTTTCCCGGGGACGGTGGGGTCAAACCATTCACGAGAGTCCTCTTCTAATTTTCTTTTTTGGGTGGCAATAGCTGCGATAAGAGAGTTCTTGGAGTCATTAATCAGAATTCCCAATTCCCTTCTTTGGGTTTTTGGTAATTCCTGGAGTTTTTTAATAAGTTTTGTAAGTCTTCCGTTTTTACCCAAAAAGTTAATGCGAATTTCTTCCAATTCCAAAACAGACCTTGCGCTTAAGACCTGAGAAATTGCCGAGTTTTTAGTATTTACTATTTCCTCTTTCATAAAAAAACTCTCCTTGGTGGAGAGTGTAATTAGTACAAAATTTCTCCACCAGCTTAAAACATTATAAAGCTAAAGCCGGTGGAGAAAAAGTTTTTAAGCATTTTTTATTTTATCAACAATTTTTTTGAATGTGTCAGGGTCGTTTATTGCAATATCGGATAAAATTTTTCTGTCAATTTCAATTTTTTGCTTTTTTAATCCGGAAATCAAGCTTGAGTAAGAAAGACCTTCTTCGCGTGAAGCGGCATTAAGACGCATTATCCAGAGTTTTCGCAAATCTCTTTTCTTCTTTTTTCTGCCGGCATAGGCATATTGGCCCGCGTGAAGCAGGGCCTCTTTGGCGGCTTTGATACGCCTTCTTCTGGCCTGACGATAACCTCTTGCTGCAAGCCTTATTTTTTTATGTTTTTTTGTTCGTGGACTTTTTACCCTAGCCATAATCAAAACTCAATTACCGGAAAATCAAGTCAAACCTTTTTTCGTAAGAATTTTTTAATTTTCTTTGCAAAGTAACCCCTCATTTTTATTGTTTTTGAGAGTCTTCTTAGTCTTTTTGAGGATTTTTTGACGTTAAGGTGCCCTTTAAAAGACTGTCTGCGCATGACCTTACCGCTTCTGGTTACCCGGAAGCGCTTTATCAAGGATTTCTTAGTTTTCTGTTTAGGCATTTTTTCCTTTCAAGGGCGATATAATTGTCACTAGGTGTCTTCCTAAAAACTTAGGTTCCATATCTTTTACTACTTTATTATCAAGCTCAGTCATTATCCTGCCAATCAACTGGTAACCAAATTCCTTGCCTTTCATCTGCCTGCCTTTAAAAACAACAACCAGCCTGACCTTGTTTCCCTCTCCCAGAAACTCCTTTACCCGATTTAATCTGGTATTATAATCCCCCTCGGCTATAAAAGGCGAAAATCTAACTTCTTTGACTTCTGTTGATTTAGTTTCCCTTTTTTGTTTTCTTTTCTTTTTTTCCTCCTGATAAAGAAACTTGCCAAGTTCCATTATCTTTGTCACAGGAGGATTGGCTTTGGGTGCAATTTCAATAAGGTCTTTTCCTTTTTCTTGAGCAATTTTTAAAGCCTGGGCAGTGCTCATTAAGCCAATTTGTTTTCCGTCCTCGCCAATAACTCTAATTAACGCCTCCTTAATTTCTTGGTTAATGCGCCAATTTAGTTTTCTTTTCAACTTATTGAACTTGTGAATAATTTTATCATGAAGCCTGAATACGACTCAAGTGATAATTTTCTCTTCAATTTCTTTTTTAATATCTTTAATAAACCTATCAAGTTTTATTTGTCCGTAATCTTTACCGTTCCTTCCTCTTTTCGAAACGGTCTTTGACCTTTTCTCCTTATCACCAACTATAAGCATGTAGCATACTTTTTCTAACTGGGCGTCTCTGATTTTGGCCTGTAGGGTCTCGTTTCTTGCGTCAAGCTCTGCCCTTAAGCCTTCAGTTTTAAGTTTATTATAAACACTTTCCGCCCAGTTAAGGCTCCTATCTGTAATCGGCAAGACCCTAACCTGAACTGGAGCAAGCCATGTTGGGAAATTTCCTCCATAATGCTCAATTAAAATTCCAATTGTTCTTTCAAGCGAGCCGGTTAAGCCCCTGTGTAAAATTGCAGGATACTGTTTTAATCCCTTGCTATCGGTGTAAACAAGCTCAAGTCTTTTAGCCATGAAAAGATCAAGCTGAAGAGTGCTCATTTGCCATTCCCTTCCAATTGCGTCTTTGACCATGAAATCAATCTTTGGTCCATAAAACGATGCCTCTCCTTCTTTGACAATATAGTCGAGTTTATTTTTCTTGATTATTTTCTCGAGTCTCTGGCCGGCTATCTTCCAAGTTTTGGCATCGGCTATGTATTTAGCGTGGTCGTTTGGATCTGCAAGTGAAAGTCTGACATAAAAATCATTAAGGCCAAAAGCTTTAAACATTTTGTTAATCATTTCTATACAGCGGTCGAATTCTTGTTCAATTTGGTCCTCGCGCATAAGAATATGCGAGTCATCTATTGTTAATGCGCGCACCCGCGTCAATCCCCCTAGTTCACCGCTTTTTTCGTATCGATAGCAAGTCCCAGGCTCAGAAAGCCTAATTGGCAAATCTTTATAACTTCTTGGGCGTGAGGCATAAATCATGTAATGATGCGGGCAATTCATGGGTTTTAAAACATACACTTCATCATCTATTCCAAAAGGGGCGTACATGACCTCCCTGTAATGCTCCCAATGTCCTGTGGCCTTGTAAATATCGCTTTTGGCAATATGCGGAGTCCAGACTTCTTGAAATTCATACTCTTTCTCAAGTTGTCTTTCATAAGAGAGAATCTCGTTTTTAATTATTGTTCCCTTTGGAGTCAGAAGCGGAAGTCCGCGTCCAATATCCTCATGAATGACAAAAAGGTCAAGTTGTGGCCCCAAGACTCTGTGATCTCGCTTTTTTGCCTCTTTAAGCTTTTCTAAATATTCATCAAGCTTTCTTTGGGTTGGGAAAACAGTTGCGTAAATTCGTGTTAGCATTTTATTTTTCTCGCTTCCCCGCCAATAAGCACCTGCGACAGAAAGAAGTTTAAAATGTTTTAGATTTTTTGAAGGATTACTGATATGCCCTCCTTTGCAAAGGTCAATAAATTCACCCGACTTATAAAGAGTTATTTTTTCACCAGCCTTTTTAAATTCCTCAATAAGCTCTAATTTATAGGGGTTGTCTTTAAAGATTTTGGCCGCTTCATTAACCCCAACTTCAATCCTTGCAAATTTTTCCCAATTCTTTACTAATTTGTGCATTTCTTCTTCGATTTTGGGAAAATCCTCCTCAGAAATTTTTAAATTATCAAAGTCATAATAAAACCCATCTTCTATTACCGGTCCGATTGTTGGCTGAGCTTCCGGCCAAAGTCTAAGAACCGCAGCTGCCATCAAGTGGGCGCAGGAGTGTCGCAGATTATCTAGATTTTGGTTTTTTTTCATTGTGGACCCCGGGAGAATCGAACTCCCATTTTCTGACTGCCAGCCAGATGTCCTAACCGTTGAACGAGGGGCCCGGACAAAAGATGTTATATGGTATCAAGCTATTTTATGCGGGGAAAAGCCAACTTTCAAGCCCTTTCTATACTTTGAGAATGTTTTTTGCTCTAGCCTACTTAATTTTACGACCTCCTTGTCAAAGTTAAGTTATTAAATAATTTAAAAGCGTTACGCCAGATTGGAATAAAAATTTTGACTTATGTTGTGGACGACGCAGGACTCGAACCTGCGACCTTTCGCACGTCAAGCGAACGCTCTAACCAACTGAGCTAGTCGTCCTTAATTAAGTGATATTTTAATGGTTCGAACATTAAAAAACAATAATTTTAGCTATTATCACCAAGCCCAAGGAGAAAATCCTCCAGAATCTTGTAAAAAGAAACAAGACTTGAAATATTTACCCATTCGTTGTCTGAATGAAGCCCATGTCCCTTGGGACTAAAGCAGATGCCCTGTGAACCAATTTTATTAAAATATCTTAAATCAGAGGCTCCATGCGAGCATAGCAGACTTGGCTTTTTCTGGGTTATTTTTACAAATGAACTAGAAAATTTTTCTAGTAAAGGGCTTTTTGGAGAAGTGTAATGCTCGGGCTCAAACATCTCAATTTCAATGCCAACATTTTTACCACCAATCTTTCTAATGCGCTTTCTTATGCTTTTTTTGTCTTGACTGATATAACGGATATCTAAAAATGCTACACATTCATCTGGGACTTTATTAAAGGATTGATTAGGAGTCTCAATTCTTGCCAAGTTTACAGTTGTTTTCCAAACTTCATATTTGGGAACGGGAAATTCTTTTTTGAGTTTATTGAGAAAGTTTATCATTTTCCAAATCGCATTTTCGCCTTCCCAAGGGTGAGCCCCATGGGCTGAGACGCCTTGCGTTTTCACTTTTAGCCATAAAATACCTTTTGCTTGGTTATTTATACAAAAATTTGTTGTATCACCGGAAACCACAAAGTCGGTTTTTAATCCCTTTTTTACATGTAGTGCTGTTCCATTTTGCCCTCCAGTTTCTTCGTCTGTGACAAGTTGAAGTGCGAGAGGATATCTAACTTTTGGAGCAATATTTTTGAAAAGCAAAACTTCTGCAGCTGCGGCGGCCTTCATATCATATGCTCCCCTGCCGAAAAGTTTTCCATTTTTAATTTTGGGTTCAAACAAATTTTTGTTTGCAGGAACAACGTCAAGATGCGCGTTTAAGACCAATCTAAATCTTCCAGATTTTGGCTTAAAATTATAAACAATTGCACTAGGAGGTAATTTATCCTTACGATATAGTGTTTTCGGAAACTCATTCAGGTAGGAAAGCACCGTCTCAAGCACCCTCTCCAGCTCTTTTGGATTATCTTTTGTAGACTGAATTGCTATCAGCTTTTTTGCTAATGATAATATTTCTTCTTGCATGGCCTAACTAAAAACTCCATTATCATAAAGTTTTCTGATTAAAGTTATATCAAGTTTAACTGTTTTGCTCTAGATTCAACATCTCTCATAAACCATATTGCGTGTTCTAAGTTTGTTATGCGGATTAGTTCTTCGGGATTGGGATAAATAGCTCTCTGTGAATTAGCAAACGCCATTATAACTTCAGACAGATTTCCCATATGATAAGCATCTGAAGAGGGAGTATAGTACATCTCAAAAGCTCTATCTCCCCACCGGGCGGCAACAGTTTTCATAAGCATTCTTTCTACTGTTTCTCTTGCTCTTTCCCAGTCTTCATCATACCCTTGTGGTGCAGTCCATTCAAAAAAACACCTCCATAATTCTCTAATAAAGGCATATCCTCGGGATGTTATTACACGGGCGTTTGAACCATAAAGGCAAGTCTGACCTCTGTTGTATCTTCTGGTTTCTAAATCATCAATTCCTACTATGAATTGTGGTAAAGAATACCCTTCCTTTATACTTCTAGCTACTTCTATCGCTAATGTTCTTACTAAAATAGGATGTACAAGACAAAAATCAATGTTGCATTGATCAGGTGCACAGGATTCAAACGTTCCTGTTGTGAGCTTTGCCGGCCTTGTGTCACTGTGTGAACCAAAGGCTCTTTCAGGAACCGGTATTCTTCCTTCTCTGATAAGCCTATCACCCTCTATCAAAAGCCTTTTCCCATCAACCTCCATTTGTCCTTGGACGCCTCCTAAGGTTGCCAACTTTCTTCTTTTTTCTTCTCTGTTTGCATAATTTCCTGGAAATTCTCCGTCTATGA
>CAZDKH010000005.1:0-25492 GCA_964506225.1 uncultured Gammaproteobacteria bacterium | reverse complement strand
ACACCCGCTGCTCTTCTTAAAAAATCTCTCCTACTAATCTTCTCGGCAGACATATATTATCCCATAATATCACAATATCCCATAATATACAAGGAGTTTGGGTTAAAAAAGCCCGAGCTTGGCTCGGGCAATACCCAGTATGTTACTCCTACCAGTTTTGCTTTCTGAAGAATCCTCATTACTCTATCCTAACATTATATCAGATAATTCAAGAGATTTTTTTCTTGTTGTATTCTCACAATTAGAGTAACCTTAGGGTGTTTTAGTGAAGACTTTATAATTATTTTAAGTTCTGTTTTGATTAATTCTTTTTGTTGGGTATTTTAGTTAACTTTATTCTAGTCATAGAAAAATTTACTTTCCCGTCTGAGGGATTGTAATGGTTTTGAGAACTTGCATTTGTATTTTCTAGCCTTGTTGGTGGTATAATTTATAAATGCAAAGGTTACAAGGAAATGGTTTTGTGAGTCCAACAGCGGGGCACATGACAGTTGGTAGAATGATTAGTGAGATAGCCGAATTTGTCAGGGATGACCCCAACAGATTTTATCGCTTGGTTATTGGTACTGACTCGCAGGAAAAAAAGATTAATGGCAAGGTAAGTTGCGATTTTGTGACAGCTGTAGTGATTCACAGGGTTGGTCGGGGGGCAAGATATTTTTGGAAGAAGCAAAATGTCAAACTGACCCCGGCTCTACGCGAAAAAATCTACACAGAAACTCTAATCTCATTGGATACTGCGCAAAAGCTTGTTCCCAAAATTCGAGAAGTCATAAGCCCAGCAAAGTATGATTTTGAAATTCATATTGATGTAGGTCCTTTGGGTCAGACAAGAGATATGATTAAGGAGGTTACTGGTATGGTTTCGGGAAGTGGTTTTGTGGCTAAAACCAAGCCCGCCTCCTGGGGGGCTTCATCTGTGGCAGACAAACATACCTAATATAAATTCAAAATTCAAAATTTAAAATTTTAAAATTTAAAATTTATTCGTATAATATAATACTTTTGTGAAAGCTATAATTCCAACAGGGGGTAGGGGTACAAGGATGCAACCCCTGACCTTTTCCACGAATAAACACTTTATCCCCGTTGCCAATAAACCCCTAATTTTTTATCCGATTGAGGCTGTGGCAAAAGCTGGGATAAAAGAGGTTGCCATTACCTATAATCCCGGTTGGTTGGAAATTGTCAAAAAATACCTGGGGAGCGGGGAAAAATGGGGACTGAAGTTTACCTATGTTCTCCAAGAAAAGCCCCTAGGTCTGGCAAATATTTTTCAGGTTTGTGAAGAGTATATTAATGGCGATAGTTTTTTTCTGCATTTAGGGGATAATATTTTTACAGGTGGCATTGGCGAATTGGTCTCTTACTTTAGAAAAGAAAAGCCTTATGGGCTGGTGGCCAAAGTCAAGCATCCTGAAAACTGGAGATTGGGAGTTCCTATCTTTGATGAAAAAGGAAGGCTTATTGACTATATTGAAAAGCCCAAAAACCCTCCAAATGGGTTTGCTATACCCGGTATTTATTTTTTCGACAGCATAATTTTTAATTGCTTTAAAGGGAAAGACAAAATTAAACCCTCCCCCCGAGGTGAATATGAAATTTCGGAGCCATTTAAATGGCTTATTAAAAAGGGTTTAAGGGTGGATGTAGTTGAGTACAAAGATAAATGGCTTGACCCCGGGAAGTTTGAAGACTGGATATCAGCAAACAGGTTCTTGCTCGACCAGAATTTGAAAGAGAATATCCAAGGAGAAGTAGATAAAAACTCCAAAATTGAGGGTAGAGTTGAGATGGGTAGAAAAACCAAGATAGAAGGTTCGCAGATTAGGGGACCAGTTTCTATAGGTAAAAATGTTAAGATTAAAAATTCCTATATTGGGCCTTATACCTCAATTGATGATAATTGTCAGATACTAAATAGTCATATAGAAAATAGTGTCTTGATAAAGGGGGTTAAAATAATCAATATTAAAAAACCAATAGACGAAAGTCTAATTGGAGCTGATACGGAAGTGATTGATATTGATGGCCCAACTGATTGGTTGAAGTTGTTTGTTGGAGAAAAAAGTAGAATTCAAATATGAAGCTCTTGGTAACCGGGGGCGCAGGATTTATCGGAAATAATTTTATTCGATATTGGCTGAAAAAGTATCCAAGGGATAAGATTGTGAATCTTGATAAACTCACTTATGCCGGGCATTTGTCTTCGACAAAAGACTTCTCTTCAAATAAAAATTACTCCTTTGTGAAAGGAGATATCAGAAATTCCAGCTTGGTGGATAAATTGATGCGGGGAGTGGAGGTGGTTGTACATTTTGCAGCCCAAAGCCATGTGGACAGATCTATCTTGGAGCCTAAGGTGTTTGTGATGACGAATGTTGTTGGAACGCAGGTTTTGCTTGAGGCTGCTTTAAAACACAAAGTGAAAAGATTCCATCACGTTTCCACAGATGAGGTTTTTGGAGCATTACCTCTGAAAAGTAAGAAAAAGTTTAACGAAGACACCATCTATAATCCGCGAAGCCCCTATTCTGCCTCAAAAGCAGCCTCGGATTATCTGGTCAGGGCTTATTTTTTTACCTATGGTTTGCCGATAACAATTACAAATTGTTCAAATAATTACGGTCCTTTTCAAGATCCTGAAAAATTTATACCCCGAATGATTACAAGGCTCATAGACGAAGAAAAAATTCCCATCTACGGTGATGGTAAATATGTTCGGGATTGGCTCTATGTTGAAGATCACGCTAGAGCTATTGACCTTATTATTAACAAAGGCAAAGTTGGGGAAACTTATCTGGTTGGAGGATTAACAAAGGATATTTCCAATTTAGATGTTGCAAAAAAGCTTTTGAGAATTTTTGGCAAACCAGATTCTTATATAAAGTTTGTCAAAGACAGGCCGGGTCACGACAGAAGGTATGCGGTTGATTGGACCAAGATTAGAAAACTTGGTTGGAGTCCTAAATACGATTTTTCTTGCGGTCTGGAAGAAACAGTTAGGTGGTACCGAGAAAACGAATACTGGTGGAGACCTCTTAAGGCCAAGGCGGAAAAGCTTTATGCAAAAACAGGACAAATCTAAAAGCGCAATCTCTGAAACTTCAATTCCCGGTCTTTTCAAATTCTTCTGAGATGGAAAAAGAAAGGGGAATAAAAGATGGAAAGGTTTGGAAAGTGAATAAAGAAGATGAATTTATTCGCCAATTGGGTTAATACGAAGCTTTTTGTTTCTCTTCTTTAAAAATATCTGGCCTTCTTTTTTTAGTCTTTTCAATAGCTTTCTCTTGTCTCCATTTTTGTATTTTTGCGTGATTTCCGGAAAGCAAAACCCGGGGAACCTTCAAACCCTTAAAGTTTTCCGGTCTGGTGTATTGTGGATAATCGAGTAGTTTCTCTGAAAAAGATTCGTTTTTTGTTGCTTCAGGTTTTTCCAAGACCCCCGGGATTAGCCGTGTAACTGTGTCCACTATGACCATTGCAGGGATTTCACCTCCAGTTAAAACATAATCCCCAATAGAAATTTCCTCATCAACAAAATTTCTTATCCTTTCATCAAAACCTTCATAATGCCCGCATATTAAAATTATTTGTTTCATTGTTGAAAGTTTTAAGGCCATCTTTTGATTGAAGAGTTTTCCCTGAGGATTTAATAAAATAATTTTTGAATTTTTACTTCCTGCTTTAATTTTAAGCGACTGTAGGGCGTCGTAAATCGGCTGGGGCATCAAAATCATCCCAACCCCTCCTCCATAAGGACGATCATCAACTTGTTTGTGTTTTCCCAATCCCCAATCTCTAAGATTATGGATATTGATTTTGATAAGACCTTGTTCTTTTGCTCTTTTGATTATTGAAGCGTCAAAGGGGCCAGTAAACATTTCAGGAAAAAGAGTCAAAATATCGATTTTCATATTATGCTTATTATATAATAAGGTAACTTAATGAAAGCACAAGAAGTTTTGAAAGAATTTCTCTTAAAGACAAAAGAGATAATTTTCACCCCTTCCTTTTTTTTCAAGAGAATTAAAAAAGAAAAAGGATATTTAAAATCTCTACTTTTCCTTCTATTTTTGACGTCTTTCAGCTTTATTCTAACTGCTCTGGTTGCAATTATTTTTTACAAAGGAACTCCTCCAAAAATTAATTTTATTTTGATAGCTTTTCTTTTTTTTATTTCATCCTTTTTATCAACGCTTATCCTCTCGGCTATTTTGCAAATAATTCTTTTTTTAGTGAAGTCTCAGCAAAAATTTGAAAAAGCCTTTCAGATTCAGGTTTATATAAGAATACCGGGAGCAATTACAGGAGCACTTCCTTATGGAGGGTTGATTAGTCTTATCTGGGGAGGAGTGCTTTTGTATCTGGGAGTTAAAGAGATTTATAGTCTTTCGAAAGTTAAGGCTGTAGTTATCACAGCTTGCTGGTTATTGGTGGTTATAGTTTTGCCAATTCTTCTTTTGAGATTCTTTCCTACTCGTACCTGAGTGCGTCTATAGCGTTCAAACGTGAAGCCCTGATTGCCGGTGCTACTCCAAAGATTATACCCACTGCCGCTGAGACTCCGAAAGCCAGTCCTACTGCCCACCACGTCACCGAGGTTGTGATAAATTTATTTATCAAGGCAGCACCTCCTGCGCCGATTAAAATTCCAATAATTCCCCCTAAGATAGAAAGAACTACCGACTCAACGAGAAACTGAATAAGGATATCTTGTGGTCGAGCTCCAACTGCTTTTCTTAGACCAATTTCCCTAGTTCTTTCTGTTACCGATACAAGCATTATATTCATAATCCCGACTCCGCCTACAACAAGAGATATTCCAGCAATTCCCCCGAGAAAAAGGGTTAAAACTCCTAAAATGTTATTTATTGTTGTTAGAAGACTTGACTGGTCAATCACAGTAAATTCATTTTCATCCAAATCTTTTAATAAATAATTTTCAATTATTTTTTTGGCATCGGCAATGTCTTCCTTGCTTTTTATTTTCACAGCAATAGTTTGGATAGAATCCTGTCCAAAAAGATTTTGCGCGGTTGTAATTGGGATTGCTACAAATTCGTTCACGTCAAATCCAATTCCTCCCGTACCTATCTCTTCTAAAATTCCAATTACCTCAAATTTTCCATTACCTATTGATATTTCTTTTCCCAATGCATCGGATGCACCAAATAGGTCTTCAACCAGCCCTTTACCCAAGACAGCGACTTTGCGGGAGAGATTGACGTCTGAGTCGGTTATGTCCCGCCCATTTGCTACCTTGAAATTAAATAACTTTCCAAAATTTGCACTAACTCCTTCTATTGTTGTGAATTTTGATTCACTTTTATACTTGACGCTTGAGGGCATTTCAATCTGTCCTGTGGCATCTTCGATAATATCTCCCATTTTTCTTAAGTCTTCAATATGTTTTAAAGTAAGTTTACTACCGGCGAAATTCGGCGGCCCTTGGGCAAATTGGCCTTCAGTCAGGGCAAATTTACCAGGAAGAACAAAAACTAGATTAGTGCCCAGAGACTCAAATTGATCTGTGACATATTTTTGTATTCCTTGGCCCAAGGCAGTCAGAAGAATCACAGCTGCCACCCCTATAATAATTCCCAACATCGTTAGAGCCGAGCGTGTTTTATTTCTTAGAATACTTTTTAGGGCTAGAAAAATAATTTCGTCAACTATCATGTTTGTCTCTGATCCTTAATCACAACGCCATCTTTCATATAAACTATTCTCTTTGTATTTTTGGCAATGTTTTGATCATGAGTAACAATCACAATGGTATTTCCTTCATCATTAAGCTGCCTTAAAAGCTTAATTATTTCAACTCCCGATTTACTGTCAAGATTGCCTGTTGGCTCGTCCGCAAGCACAATCCTTGGGTTATTTACCAAAGCTCGAGCGATAGCCACCCTTTGTTGTTGTCCCCCGGAAAGTTGAGTGGGGTAGTGTTCTAATCTGTCTCCGAGCCCCACCCTTTTGAGGGTTTCAATAGCTTTCTTTCTGCGTTCTGAGGAAGAAATGTTGGAATAAACTAAGGGAAGCTCTACATTATCAATAGCAGTTGTTCTGGCCAGAAGATTAAAAGATTGGAAAACAAAACCAATGTGTTTATTGCGAAGAAGAGCTCTTTGATTTTCTGTAAGTTGACTAACGTCTTTTCCATCCAAAAAGACTTTCCCTCTGGTTGGCTCGTCTAAAAGACCGAGAATATGCATTAACGTTGACTTGCCGCAACCGGATGGACCCAAAATGGCCAGCATCTCTTTTTCCTGTATTTTAAGATTTACACCTCTCAAGGCCTCAATAACAACATCCCCCAGATAATAATTTTTGGTAATATCTAGGACTGTTAGAATAGGAGGGTGTTTTGTCATCTATAAAGACTTTATTCGAACGCCTTCTTTTATATCGGCAGGAGGTCTTTTTACAACGACAGTGCCTTCGTCAATTCCGGATACGATTTCCACCAAATTGGTGGATCTTATTCCCGTTTTTACCTCAAACCTTTTGGTAAAGCCTTTGTAATTTACCCAGACAAAGGTTTTATTGTCTTTATCAACAACCGCAGTTTCCGGAACAACTAAAGCTTCTTTTTTAGACGCAATGACAAATTCCGCATCTCCATTCATGCCCAGCCTGTAAACCAAACCTTCTTTTTGTGGCAGAGTAATTCTTACTTTATATGCCGTTCCTCCGCTTGAGGTTGTGGTGCTTAGAAAGTCTATGTGGTTGATTTCACCCTCAAAGACCTGATTGTCAAAGGCGTCAAGTCTGATTTGGGCTTTTTTACCAATCTCAAGCTTTACAACATCGGTTTCGTTTACTTCTGCCTCGAAGTAAACAGTATCGGGATTAACAATTGATATAGCCGGTGTTGAGACCAAAATATTTGCTCCCGGAGTAATTAAACTGTCAATTCTTGAGACAACGCCGTCAATGGGGCTGGTCAAGGTGGCATTTTTTAAATTGAATGAGGTTATTTCTGTTTGCCAGTATGCATAGTCGCGGTTGGCCTCGGCAGTTGTTCTGGTTTCTTTTTGAGTATAGCTTTCATCTGTATCATGTCCTTTGACGCTATCTAAAACTTTCTCAGCTATTGCTTGATATTTGCGAAGTTCCGAGATGGCTTGTTCATGTGCTGCCAGAAGAGCCCTTTTGTCAAGTGAGGCTAGAGCTTGTCCTCTGACTACCTTGTCTCCCTCTTTTACCCCCACCCAATCTACTTTACCCGCTGTCTGAAAGGCCAAAGTTACTGCTTCCTTGGCGTTTACCTTTCCCGAGGCTGTTATGCTTTCGATTATGTCTTCTCGTTTGACCTCGTGAAGCTCTGTTTTAAGAATGTTATTTCGGGATCTAATTAGCTGTATTGTGACAAGAGCGAGTATGATGAAAGTAATTATCAATTTTCTGCGGGAAGTTTTAAAAACTTTTAGTTTAACCATAAATATAGCGTTTATTTTAGCACGCATCTTGTTTTTCCCAAAAGGCTTTTGTTAAAGTTAATATTATGCAAAATATTGTTGTCATAATGCCCACCTATAAGGAAGCAAAGAATATTGTCAAAATGATTCCAGTCCTTTTTGAAGAGGAATTTCCAAAAATTAAGAATGCTCAAATGCACCTCCTTGTTGTTAATGATTTACCTTCTGACGGAAGCCCCGATGATGGTACGGGAGAGATAGTAAGAAAGGCCATGAAAAAATACAAAAATCTTCATATTCTTGAGGATAAGAAACAAGGATTAGGTTGGGCTTACATAAGAGGCATGAAATATGCAGTAGATAAACTCTCGGCAGACGCGGTTATCGAGATGGATGCGGACTTTCAGCATCCGCCGAGGTTTATAAAACCCATGGTTGATGCCTACCTTGCCGGAGCGGATTATGTGATAGGCTCAAGGTATATTCCAGGAGGTTCAGTGCCAAGGGAGTGGGCGCTAAGCCGCAAAGCAGTGAGTTTTCTGGGTAATCTTTTTATAAGGCTAGTCCTTTTAAAACCTTTTTTACATGATTTGACAACAGGATTCAGATTGACCAAAGTCAGGGGGGTTTTGGATAGGATTAATCTTGATAATTTAATGGAGCCAACGCGTTTTGCCTACAAAGTTGATTTGCTTTATCAGAGTGTAAAAAATGCCCAGAAGGTTGTTGAAATTCCTTTGGAGTTTGCCCCAAGAGTTGAAGAAAAATCCAAATTCGACGTTAAAGAAATGGTTTCTACTTTTAAGGTGGCTATTGTCTTGGGAATAAAAGATAAAATAAGATTTATTAAATTTGCCACTGTTGGTTTTATTGGTTATATTATAAATGCGCTAGGACTTGAGTTTTTTTACAGAATTGGAGCAACACCAGCGGTTGCTGCTGGGATGGGTGCTGAACTGGCTATTATCTCAAATTTTACACTAAATAATCTTTGGACATTCAAAGAAGAAAAAATAACTCAATTAGGCAGGTTAGTTAGAAAATTTTTCCAATTTAATTTAACATCCATTGGTGCAATAGTTATCCAGGCGGTTGTTGTCGGATTGGGTACCAGGCTTTTTGGTGAAGAAGTAAGACAGATTATGTTAATTGTAGCAATTGGTTTTTTTGTAATTCCTTATAATTATGCTGCTTATAACATTCTCATCTGGAAAACCTGGAAGATTCCGGGTTTGAGTTGGCTTCAGAAGCTAGTTGGATGAATAATTAGATATTAGTCTTTGGAGTTATAAAAGCTCACCCCAGTTGGATATGGGCATGGTGTTTTGGGAAATATAGGCAAGAGAGAAAAGAAAAACTGGGATAATTATAAATAAAAGAGCGATTTTAAACTCCTTTTTAACAAGATATTTTGCAAATGCCGCGTAGAAAAAGGGGACCAAAGGCAGGCTATAGCGCATCAAATCTCTGTGGGAGACAAATATTATGGAAAGAAAAAAGAACCCAGTATAAAATGCCAAAACTTCTTGCTTTTGCTTGACCAAAGTCAAAACTCCAATTACCCCGATTAGATAAATAAATACGATTTCCTCTAGCCAAAAGGTACCAACCCAGCTTGCAGAATAGTTAAAAATTTGAAAAGGTGGAAAAAAGAGGTGGATATTATCCCCTGAGTGAAAATAGGCAAAAAAATCATTCATTGTAAGTTTGAAAAGGTAAAACACGGCAACAAGCGAAAGTGGTATCAAAAGGACGGGTAGTGTTTTTAATTCGGTGGCACAAGAAGCATCTTTATGAATACTTCCCAACCTCTTAAAGAGTCTGTAGATAGTAACACCCATATAACTTATGAAAAGAATAATTCCTGCGGATTTGGTTAATTGAGCAATAGCCCCCCAAAGTCCTGCTTTAAGATATTTTTTATCTTGAAAGTAATATACTGAGGCAATAATCGAGGCTATAAATAAAGGCTCGGGAGAGCCGACTGAGCGGACTATCAACCACCTTGCTGGAAAAATTGCGAAGGCTGCCGTTAAAAACAAGGCGTTTTTGTCGTCAACGTACTTTTTGATAAATTTATTGAAAAAATAAAGAGCTAAGAAAGAGGAAGAGACTGTGGTTGCTAACATTGCGTAAGGGTAAACTATTCTTAGCGAAGCAACGAGCCTGATTAATAAAGGAAAAAGAGGAAAGTGAGCGGCGTAATATTCGGCGGGAAGCGGAAATGAAAACTTTTCAGAGATTTCCTTGAGATTATAAAAAGTTTTTGCAACGACTATATAAAGTGGTCCGTCGTAGTTACTTGAGATAATTGCCATACCCTCACGGGGCAAGGGAATACCCCAAAATTGCTCTATTCTCAAAAAGAATGGAAGCCATAAAAGGATTGTTGGAATAATTGACAAAGCCAACAAAAAAAGAAGGTGTTTTATTTTTTTAGCCATTCTCTCTAAGATTATATCCAAAGTGAGTCCTTTGTGCTAGACTTAAGGCTGGGTATGTTAAAAAAAATAAGTGAGCTGTCGGTTTTTTTTCCGGCATACAACGAAGAGGAAAACATAGAAAAAATTGTCTTGGATGCCAAAAGGGTTTTGGAGAAGATTGCTTCAAAGTGGGAAATTATCATTGTTGATGACGGCTCGTTGGATAAAACAGGACAAATAGCCGATAGACTTGCCAAACTAGACAAGAAGATAAAAGTAGTGCACCATTTTCCGAATCGTGGATATGGAGGGGCGTTAAAGAGCGGTTTTAAAACCGCAAAACACAAATGGGTAGCGTTTATGGATTCTGACGGCCAATTCGACTTTTCTGAAATCAGAAGATTGCTTAAGCACTATCAAGAAAACGATCTTGTCTTGGGGTATAGACTTAAACGGGCTGATTCTTTTTTGCGCAAAATTTTTACTTGGGGATGGTCTTTTCTGGCTAGAGTTCTTTTTGGTCTTAGTGTTAGGGATTATTCCTGCGGTTTTAAATTAATCAAAAAAGAGGTTTTTGACAAGGTGCAACCCCTTATTGGCGAGGAGAAGGTTACCCAGATAGAGCTGCTTGTAAAAGCAAAAAGGATGGGATTTAGACTTGCTGAAGTGGGTGTGCATCATTACCCAAGAATTGCCGGGAGACAAACCGGAGCAAATCTTAGAGTCGTTTTCAAAAGTATACAAGACCTGTTCAGATTATGGTTTGTTCTCAGAAAATATTATGCAGTGCCTAGAAAAACTTACTAATTGGCTAGTTAAAAACAAAAAAGAGTTCTTAATCCTTCTTACAATTCTTTTAGTTGGGTCTTTTTTAAGATTATACAAAATCTCCGAATATATGACTTTTTTAGGAGATGAAGGTAGAGACGCGATTGTTGTTCGCAGACTCTTGGTTTATGCTGACCCGATTCTAATTGGCCCGGGTACGTCAATTGGCAATATGTATTTAGGACCACTTTATTATTATTTAATTGCTCCCTCACTTTTTATTGCGAATTATTCACCGGTTGGGCCGGCTTTTTTTGTAGCCTTTTTGGGAGTTATCACAATTGCACTCGTTTGGTGGGTGGGAAGAGAGTGGTTTGGGTCTTGGGCAGGCCTGATTTCTGCCCTTTTATATGCTATTTCTCCAACAGTTATTATTTACTCTCGTTCTTCTTGGAATCCCAATATAATGCCTTTTTTTGCTCTGGCGACAATTTGGAGCATCTGGAAATTTTGGCAGGAGGAAAAATTTAAATGGTTGACTGTTGTAGGGGTGTCAATGGCTTTTGTTTTACAATCTCATTATTTAGGTCTTTTATTAATTCCGGTAGTATCTATTTTTTGGTTTTTGAGTTTAGTGAAAGCAAAAAAGCAAAAGAAGTCATACATACTCTATACTTTATGCTCTATACTTATTTTCTCTTTTCTTATGAGTCCACTTGTTATCTTTGATGCAAGACACGGCTGGCGCAATTTTGAGGCGATAAAAAAGTTTTTTTTGGAGCGGCAAGCAACCGTCTCTGCCCGACCCTGGAATGCCTTGCCCAAGATTATTCCTCTTCTTGAGAAGTCTAGTACAAGTCTTTTATCTGGAAGAAATGAGATTATTGGCAAATGGGTCAGTGTGGTCGTGGTTTTTTCAGGATTAATTCTTGCCGGAAAGTCTCGTCTTAAAATTACCCAGAAAGAACATCGCGCTTTTGCACTCCTTTTTATCTGGCTTGGTTTTGCGCTTTTTGGTCTTGGGCTTTATAAGCAGGAAATTTATGAGCATTATTTTGGTTTTTTCTTTCCAGCACCATTTATTTTAATTGCTGGAATTTTGACTCAATTATTGGAAAAAGCAAAAATCCGTGGGAGGTGGTTAGTAGGAACGGCTGTTTTGGTACTGGTTTTTTATAATCTTTCTGAAACGCCCTTAAAATATCCTCCCAATAGACAACTTCAAAGAACCATAGAGATTTCTCAAAAAATTTTTGAAGAGGCAAGGGACACCCCGTTTAACTTAGCCGTTATTGCTGAGAGGAATTATGAAGACGCATATCAATATTTTTTGGAGAAATGGGGAGCAGGGGTGGTTGATATTGATCCTTTAAGATATCAGCAAACAATAACAAATCAGCTTTTTGTTGTCTGTGAAATGCCTAAAGACAAATGTGATCCAACTCATAATCCAAAAGCCGAAATAGCTAATTTTGGTTGGAGTAGGGTTGAGAGTGAATGGGATGTGGCAGGAGTAACTATTTACAAACTTGTTCATTCAAGATGAGTTACAAAAAGGCCATTAAGATAATTGAAAGATTTGAGAAAAACAAGACAGCTTTAATTTTATTGTTGTTACTTTTGGCTTTTGCTTTATTTGTAAGGGTTTATAGAATTGACCAAATTTTAGGTTTTTATTATGATCAGGGCCGGGATGCCCTTGTTATTTGGAGGTTTATTTATAAAGGCGATCCATTTTTGATAGGTCCAACAACAGGGATTGAGGGCATCTTTAGAGGCCCTTGGTACTATTGGTTGATAACGCCAGCGTATATTATTGGTGGAGGTAATCCTATTTATCCTTCAATTTTTCTTTCGCTAACTACAGTTGCCGCAATTGGAATTCTTTACTATTTAGGGAAAGAGGCTCTGGGAGCGAAGACCGGTTTTTTAGCTGTTATCTTTGCTGGTTTCTCTTATTATCTAGTTCTTGCTTCGCGCTGGCTTTCAAACCCCACCCCAATGCTTATTATTAGCACACTTTTGGTACTAGCAATGTACATGGTCACAAAAGGTAAAAAGTGGGCATGGTATTTGATTTCTTTTATGGCGACAATGGCTCTACAGTTTGGTAGTGCTGCCGAAATTTTTTATATTCCAGCAATTATAATATTTGCTTTTTGGCAGAGAAAATTTTTTCCAGAAAAGAAGGCTATTTTCTTTTGTCTGATAATTTTTCTAATCGGCTTTTTGCCCCAGATTTTTTTTGACCTTCTAAATGAAGGAGTGATATCAAAAGCCATAAAAAGATTCTTAATTGAGGAGAAAAGTTTCAGAGCCTCTTTTGGGGAAGTTTTCAGGTTAAGAATCGAACTGTACAAAAGTGTATTTTTGAGCAAAATCTGGCCATCGAATCAGCAGTATTTTCCCCCTTCGATATTTGTCTTTGCAACAATCTTGGTTTTGAAACTCAAAGAACTTTTAAAGATAAAAATCTTTGTGATTACTTCAATTCTTCTTCTCTCAACTATTTTTGGAATGCTTTTTTTCCAAGGGAATTATGGCAATATTTACGACTACTACTTTACAGGATATTATCTTATCTTTATTTTATGGCTTGCGATAATTTTAGGTAGCGTTATCCAGAAGAATTTTTGGGGTTGGTTATTGATAATACCTTTTATTTACTTTTTTTTATCAGATAACATTTTATTGATTAGAAATTACTTGGTTGCCGGAGTGGATGGACCTACTACGATTGCTTTTGGAAACCAAAAACAGGCAATCAACTGGATCTACAATGACGCCAAAGATGAAGAATTTAATGTTGATGTCTATGTTCCACCGGTTATCCCTTATGCATATGATTATCTTTTTAAATGGTGGGGTTCTTGGAAATACAAACGCGAACCTTTGTCAGAAAGGGTGAAACTTTTATATACTTTATATGAGGTAGATCCACCTCATCCAGAAAGACTTGAAGCCTGGCTTTCTCGTCAGGAGGGTATAGCAAAAATTGAAAAAGAAGAGCGTTTTGGAGGAATAGTTGTCCAAAGACGCACAAGATTATGAAAAAAGTATTTTTATCAGTGGTTATTCCAGCTTACAACGAAGAAAAAAACTTAAAGCTTGGAGTATTGGAGAAGGTGGCTAACTATTTAAAAAAACAAAGATATTCTTGGGAAGTAATTCTTGTTGATGATGGGTCGACAGACTCGACTGCAGCTATCCTTGAGAGCTTTGCCTCCAAAAACAAGGGGTTTAGAGTATTAAAGGAGCCACACAGGGGAAAAGGGGGAACTGTCATTGCCGGCATGTTGGCCGCAAAAGGCCGAATAGTTCTTTTTACAGACATGGACCAAGCTACTCCAATTAGTGAAATTGAGAAGCTTTTGCCAAAATTTAAGAAAGGAGTGGATATTGCAATAGGTTCAAGAACCGGGCGCAAGGGTGCATCTTTTGTACGCAAAGCAATGGCCTATGGATTTATGATTTTGAGAACTCTTATTCTGCGATTGCCCTATAAAGATACCCAGTGTGGCTTTAAGGCATTTAAAAAAGAAACAATTAGGCCAATATTTGAAAGGATGAAGGTCTTTCGAGAAAATCAGTCAGTCAAGGGAGCCGCGGTTACTGCAGGGTTTGATTTAGAACTTCTTTACATAGCTAGAAAATTGAATTTTAAGGTTTCTGAGGTGCCTGTTTTCTGGCAAAATGTAGGTGACAGAGGAGAGTCTGGTGTTAATCCTCTAAAGGATTCATGGCAGGGGTTTCGTGATTTAATGAAAGTTAGGATAAATGCTTTTCTTGGTAAATATGGTGTATGACTCTCATAAGAGTGGCAGACAAATGGAAAACGACGACATTTATCTTGTTGTTAATAGTTTTTTTGGCTTTCGTACTTCGGATAGTTAATTTGACAATTCTACCTGTCTTTGCAGATGAGGCAATTTATATTCGTTGGTCCCAAATCATGGCCAACGAGCCGACCTTGAGATTTTTACCCCTTTCAGATGGAAAACAACCACTTTTTATGTGGGTTTTGATGTTCTTGATTAAATATTTTTCCGACCCTCTTTTTGCTGGGAGGTTGGTATCTGTTGTTTCTGGTCTTGGGAGTATATTTGCTATTTTTACACTCTCGCTTATTATTTTTAACTCCAGAAAAGTGGCTCTTGTTTCAACACTTATTTATGCTCTTTCTCCATTTTCTTTGTTTTTCGACAGAATGGCGTTGGTTGACTCAATGCTTTCCTTTTTTGGAATTTGGACCCTGGTTTTTGGAGTGATTACTGCCAAAACCCGAAGATTTGATTTCGCGATGCTTACTGGCTTTTTTTTAGGCTTTGCACTTCTTACAAAGTCTCCTGCCCTTTTTTTCAGTTTAATGCTTCCTTTAACTTTTGTCTTTTTTAGCTTCCAGACAAAAAAAAATAAATTTACAGTAAAGCTTGGCAAGCCGATTCTGCTTCTTGTTGTTACTTACACAATAGCCTACAGTATGTACAACGTTCTAAGATTAGGACCGAATTTTCACTTAATAGCTACAAGGAACCTTGATTACGTTTATCCCATAAGCCATTTATGGCAAAGGCCTCTTGACCCATTTTTACCCTATTTTCACAGAAGCCTGGAGTGGCTTTGGATACTAGGGCCCAGCTTTTTAGTTTTTTTAATATTGGTAAGTGTGGTTATAAATTTTCAAAAGTACCCAAAAGAAATACTTTTTTTAACGCTTTGGAGTTGGCTGCCGATAATAACCCAGGCAATGTTTGCAAAAGTATTCACAGCGCGCTATATCTTTTTTTCTTTGCCAACTCTTTTTATTCTTGCAGGGTCTGTTATTTTGATAAAGAAGAAAGCCTTTAAAATTTTGGTTTGGGGAGTGTTTGCACTTTTTGTTATTCATAGTTTATTAATCGACAGATTACTTTTGGTAAATCCGGGAAACGCGCCACTACCCCAAAATGAACATTCTGGATACTTTGAAGAATGGACTTCTGGAATTGGAATTAGAGAGATTGCCGATTTTATTAGATCTGAACACGACCGTGAGCCAGACAGACAAATTGTGGTTGGTACAGAGGGATCTTTTGGAACACTTCCTGACGGATTGCAAATCTATCTTGAAAATATTCCAAAAGTTACTGTGATTGGAACAGGAAGTGTGAGTATAGATGAGATACCTAGGCAACTTATTGAATCAGCAAAATTCGGAAACAAAACTTATTTGGTTGTGAACAACTCAAGACTTAAAAAAGATCCGGAGGATTTGGGGGTAAAGTTGATTGCGTCATACCCCAAGGCCAAACGAACCGGAGAATCCCACGAAAAGACTTTATATGGTCCACAGGAGATTCTTTATCTTTTTGAAATTCACGATTGATTACTAAAGTATTAACTATTACACAAAAATATGGCTTAGCTTGGTTTTGACTGGAAAGTTTTTGCTGGCACAGCGGCCTTTTATACATTAAAATTGTCAAAAGATGTCAAGAAAAGATAAAATTGCTCTTCTTGTTGTTTTTGTTTTTGGAATTTTAGCTGCAAGAAGCCTTTTTGGGACCGGTTATTTTCCAATGCACGATGATCTTCAACTTATGCGCCAAATTGAAATGGAGAAATGCTTTAATGATGGACAGATTCCTTGCAGGTGGGTACCAGATATGGGTTATGGCTTTGGTTATCCCCTTTTTAATTTTTACCCCCCTCTCCCCTATTTGATAGGGCAGGTGATACGTTGGCTGGGTTTTTCGTTTACTGAGACAGTAAGAGGTCTTTTTATTTTATCTTTGGTTTTTTCCGGGGTGGCCATGTATTTTTTATCCAAAGAATTTTTCGGCAGACTCGGAGGAGTACTATCTGCTGTTTTTTATATCTGGGCGCCTTATCATGCTGTAGATATCTATGTTCGGGGTGCAATGAACGAAAGCTGGGCTTTGGTTTGGTTCCCGCTTATTTTCTGGTCTTCCTATAAGCTTTTAAGCCAAAAGAACAATTTCAAATGGCTGGTAATTTTATCCCTTTCTTGGTTTGCCCTACTTACGTCGCACAATCTTATGGTAATGATTTTTGGTCCTTTTTTTGGAGTATGGAGTATTTTTTGGCTTATCTCAAACAAAGCTTGGAGAAGAATTCCGCAACTTTTAATTGCTGGTATCTGGGCGTTGGGTCTGGCGGCATTTTTTACTGTCCCGGCAATTGCCGAGAATCAGTTTACTCATATAAACTCGACAATAACTGGTTATTATGACTATAAAGCACATTTTGTGAGCGTTCGGCAACTTTTGTTTAGTAGATTCTGGGGTTATGGTCCTTCGGTTTGGGAAGCAAAAGAGGATGGGATGAGTTTTCAAATAGGACATTTTCATTGGATTCTTACAATCTTGATACTTGGACTTTTGGCTCTCAGGTTTTTAAGAGAAAGGAAAATATCAATAATTTACTTTGTTGTTATCGCTGCTATTGCCGGCGGGTGGTTTGTGGCATTTTTGACTCATTTTAAGTCAGTACCTTTTTGGGAGCTTTTAAAACCTCTTCAATATTTGCAGTTTCCATGGAGACTCTTGGCACTTGTGATATTTTTATTTTCCTTTGCGGTTGGGGTGATAGCAGTTTATTTCAACAGAAAGTGGTTTGCTATTTTCATGGTTGCCCTTTTGACAATTAGTTTAGTTGGTTTTAACTGGAACTACTTTAGACCAGAGGGAGGAAAACTTGGGCCTTTAAACGAAGAGGAGAAATTTTCTGGTGTTGCTTGGGAATTACAACAAACGGCAGGGATTTACGATTATCTCCCCAAATCGGCGAAAATTGCTCCAAATGGTCCCCGGAAAGATATTGCGGAATTCATGAAAGGGGTTGGAGAAATAAGCGACGTCAAATATGGCACTGATTGGTTGGGATTCAAGGTAAGAATTGATTCTGAATCAGCAATCCTTAGAATAAATGTTATTAACTTTCCGGTGTGGAGGATATTTGTCAATGGGGAGGAGATTAAAAGTTTTACACCAGAGGAAGAAATGTGGGGAAGAATGTGGATAGAAGTGCCAAGGGGTGAAAAGAGGGTTGTTGCAAGACTTTTTAACACTCCTGTTAGGATAATTTCAAACACCATCTCGCTTGTTTCATGGTGTCTTCTTTTCCTGGTTATATATTTTAAACTTAGAGAAAGAAAATTAAGAGTTTTGCAAAAATAAAACCCAAAGTCGCAGTATTACGGGTAATGCTTTAGCCAAAAACTTTTTTCAATGGTTGTATTTTACGCAGCCTTTATTTCGATAAGAGATTGAGCTGCATTTAAGCTGAGGGTTAGTTTCGTAAGCAACAAAAATAGTGTCTTCAACAGGGTCTTTAATTTCAAATATTTTTGTTAAAAAATGCTCTTGTGCTTGATTATCTGAAATTGCAAGAGCATCCCCGACAAGTATTTGCTTTTCATAGATATCTTCCTGCCAAAATATAGGCCGAGTTTCTAAATTTAAGAATTTGAAGTGGTTGTCAAAGGGCGGATTTTGATAATACTGATTTAAGATATCCTTAGGTATACTTTCTTGAAATTTTTTGGGGTTGACTTTAAGAAAAAAGGCAAGCGCTGCATAGGGAGGCTTGATTCTTGAAGTATCGATGATAAAGTGACTTTCGGGTCTTTTTCTGATCTCCTCTGCCAATTTTTCATAGCCATAGTTCCAATATATTGCTCGCTCTTTAGCAAGGAGTATAAAATAGCTTCGCCAAAGAAGAAGAAGTGATATTGGAGTAATTATTGCCAAAACTAGTGCAATCTGCCTGAGTTTGAGTTTTCTTGCAATTTTGTCAATACCCATGCCGAAAATTAAAGTAAGGGGAAGAAGAAAAGCTATGGCGCGGTGAGTTGAAAAAGGGTCTTTTGTAAGGCTTGCCGGAATTAGGGTTATCAAAATGAGCAAAATAAGAAGTTTCTTTGCTTTTTTGTTTTTAAGCGTAACAAGACCCAAAAGACCAGCCAGATAAAAAATAACCATCCAGGGATAAAAGACTGAAATTTCTGGAATAGATCTTTGTGGGTCCGGATCAGGCGTGAAAAAAAGAGATCTCGGTGAAAGGTAGGTGGTAAATTTGGCAGAAAATTCATGTATGAAAGAAAGCAGTAAACGAATGGAATATGGAAGAATCTTTGTTGTCGCTAGGCTTTTATTTACCAGAGTTTCGCTAAAAAAAAGATCGCTCTTGGGAAAAAAAGCGGGTGTATTAATTAATTTAAGATTTGGAATTTGAGTTAGTAAAAACAGAGAGATTCCTGCAATAAAATACACGAAGGACTTCTTTTCAAAGATTTTTTTCCTAAAAATAATAAAGGCAAAGATTAGAAAAATGGGGGCTATGAATTTTTGTGAAAATGAAGAGTATGTTGCCAGTGAAAAGGTTAGAAGTGTAGGTATTATAAGAATGGTTCTTTTTAAACTTAGTAGAAATAGTAATACCCCCAAACAGAAAAGAAAAAAACCAAGGCTAATTTCGTAGCCGATTCGGCTGTAAAAAAAGTGCCAAGGGGATATTAAAAAAAAGAGTGTTGTGATAAAAGGAGTATATTTTGATTTTGTGATTTTGAGGTTTTTAATAAGCAAAAATATTATAGGGACCGTTAAGACTCCCAAAAATGCAGCAGGAGCCCGAACCGCGAACACGGTCAGACCACCAAGACCAACTGAGAGGGCTGTAAGATAGGTGTAAAGAGGGGGATTGTAGGAGCCATAGAAGCGAAAATATATTGGAAAAGGTTTTTTGTATTCATCTTTGCCCGTTTTTAGTATTGAGTAAGCACTGTACCCGGGCATTGCCTCGTCGATATAAAACCCCGAGGGTACTTTATCAAGTTTGTAAAAATAAAGAACAAAAGCAAATATGAGAAGTAAAAATAAGGATATTAAATCTTTTTTAGACATACGAGAAAGTTTGTATTATTACAAAAAAAGCCGCAATTAAATAAAGGATACTAACCTTTTTATTTTTGATAAGAGAGATACCAAAGGCAGTTATGGTGGCAATAAATGGGAAGACCGAAAAAGGACCTAAAGGATTATCATGACCAAAAAGTGAAGTAAGAAGAAGTGGCAAAAGAAAAGCAAATAAAGATATTTTTAGACTCTTTTTTTGTCTGATTAGCGCTACCGCGCCGGTAAGAAAAGGTGGTAAATAAATATATGGCAATTTTTCTATTTCTTTAATGTTAACCCGGCCCCTGGGATAGTTGCCATAAAAATAAAGATTGATATCAAGAAATTCTCCCAAATTTTTTTGTATTTTTGTTAGGCTGATAGTTTCTTTCCTTTCTTCAAACCAGTGTGCCAAGGGAATCCACAAAGTTTTGTCTCCAAACTTAATAAATATTGGTGGGTATTCACGCAGTCGCATTGCCTGAATTCTTTGTTCATCGTTATCCAGATAATTCAGTGGTTCAATTTTGGTAGTCATATACTGCGCGAAAAGTAGTAGCACAAGACAAACGCCAAAAGTGAGTATTTTTTTTATTTCGCCTTTTATAATTGCTTGGTATAAAGTAAGTGAAGAAAGGATAATAAGAATGGCGAGCACAGGTTTTTCTAGCCATGCTCTGAAAAGCCAAGGACTCGTGAAAAGAACCAGTAATGTTGTGAACATCCTTTTATTATACTTTTGATGATACAATTATCCTATGGGTATGAATGAGCCCGGGGAACACTTAAATCCCACTGAAGAAATCTCCTCAGAGCTTGTAAAAAAAAGAGCGCTAAGAGGTGTTATGACGCTAACCGGCAGGACTTTTTTTTTAAATATTATCTCTTTGATAGCACAGGGATTTCTCTGGGCGTTTTTAAACGAGTACCAATTCGGGGTGTTCTGGGTGGTATCCGCTATCGTGAACTTCTTGGTGTATTTCTCCGACATAGGTTTGGCAGCCGCTTTAATCCAAAAAAAAGACAGACTTACTCAAAAAGACTTGCAAACCACTTTTACAGTTCAGGAGATATTGGTTTTTATTCTGATTCTTGTTCTTTTTAGTGTTACTCCGGTTTTTGAGAGAACTCATGCCCTTCCCCCTGAGGGAAAATTGTTATTATATTCGCTGGCTTTTTCTTTTTTTCTGTCTTCTTTAAAGACAATACCCTCAATTCTTTTGGAGAGGAATCTGGAATTTGGTAAGTTTGTAATTCCTCAGATTTTAGAGAATCTTTTCTATAATCTTTCTGTTGTCTTTTTTGCATGGAAGGGTTTTGGGATAACAAGTTTTAGTTATGCTGTTGTTATAAGAAGTGTTGTTGGTTTGGTAAGTGTCTATTTATTAAGACCTTGGAAACCGGGAATTTCCTTATCAAAAGAATCCCTTAAAAAGCTTTTATCATTTGGTATTCCCTATCAGGCAAATACCCTTTTAGCTGTTGTTAAAGATGATGGTATGACTATTCTTCTTGGAAGCATATTAGGTCCGGCAGGAATGGGGATTTTGGGTACCGCCCAGCGACTTTCCCAATATCCTCTGAGATTTTTTTTAGATAATGTAACCAAGGTAACTTTTCCAGCGTTTTCAAGATTACAAAACAAAAAGGAAGAGTTGGCAAGAGTGGTTACGAAATCGCTTTTTTTTATTACCTTTCTTGTCTTTCCAAGCATTATTGGCCTGGTAATCATCTCCCCTTTTATCATCAAGGTAATACCCAGGTATGCTAAATGGGAGCCAGCTCTTTTACCCTTGAGCCTTCTTTCTATCAACACGATATTTGCTGCCGCCACAACTCAGCTAACAAACCTCTTAAATTCGATTGGCAAAATTAAAATTCATTTTAAACTGATGCTCATGTGGACCGCGTTGACAATTTTAATTGTTCCAGTTTTATCCATTATTTTTGGTGTAAATGGGGCAGCTTTTGCGTTTGCAATAATTAGTCTAAGCTCGGTAGTTGCAATTTACATTAGCAAAAAATATGTTAATTTCTCAATCAAAGAGGGAATTTTAAAGCCCTTGATGGCGTCGTTAACCATGGGACTTATTCTCCTTTTAGTAAGACAGTTTCTTACTCCAAGCTTTTTTTCAATAGCGTTTTTGATTTCTTTAGGTGCCTTTGTTTATCTTATTTTATGTTTTGTTTTGGTTGGCGGGAGTTTTTTAGAAGATGTTCAAAAAAGTATTAAAACCTTTTTTTCAAAATAATTTTTTACTTTTTTTAATTCTCGTCGTCGGAAGCATTTCCTGGTCTTTGGTAATGTTTAAAAGCGGTCTAGTTTATCCTTTTGGAATGGGATTTTGGGGGGCCAATGGCCACGATGGAGTTTGGCATATTGCAATTATTAACTCTTTGGCCAAGGGGTCATGGCAAATGCCAGTTTTCGCAGGAGAGGTACTAAGAAATTATCATTTCGGTTTTGACCTAGTTGTGGCGGCTTTGTTTGTGATTAGTAAAATCCCGATACAAAATCTTTACTTTCAGGTTATTCCTCCTTTACTGGCTATTGCTATTGGAGGCCTTACCTATCTTTTTGTTAAGCAAGTTAGTAGCAAATCCTCGGCATTGTGGTCGGTTTTTTTTGTTTATTTTGGGGGCAGTCTAGGTTGGCTGGTTACACTTGTGAGAACTGGTGAGATAGGGGGGGAATCTATGTTTTGGGCCCAGCAGGCAGTATCCACCCTTATCAATCCACCCTTTGCTTTGTCTTTGTTGATTTTACTTTTGGGACTAATTTTGCTTACAAAATTAGAAAAAGGGCTGAACACCGTTTACTTTCTCATTGTTATTTTTCTTTTTGGTTTGGTGGGACAAGTTAAGGTTTATGCTGGAATTTTGGTAATCTGCGGGCTTTTTGTCTTAGCCCTATACAGTTTTCTCAAAGATAAAAAAGTTTTCCACTTGAAGATATTTTTGGGAGCTTCGTTAGTTTTTGTCATAACTCTTTTTCCATTTCTTAAAAACTCATCAAATTTTTTAATCCTAAATCCTTTTTGGTTTTTGGAAACAATGATGGGTTTGTCTGATAGGTTCTACTGGCCTAAGTTTTATGAAGCAATGGTTAATTATAGACTTGGTAATATCTGGCTTAAAGGGGGTATTGCCTATTTTGTGGCTTTTATTATTTTTTGGTATGGAAATCTTGGAACAAGAGCAGTTTCTGAGATTGTTCTTGCTAAGTGGTTGTTGGAGTTTAAGAAGCTCCAATCGTGGCAAGTTTTTATTGGAACGATTATTTTTTTAGGAGTGTTAATCCCTCTTGCCTTTGTGCAAAAAGGTACTCCTTGGAATACTATTCAATTTTTTTATTACAGTCTTTTTTTCTTGGCACTTCTTGGTGGGATTGGAATGGAGGTAATAAACAAGAAAATAAACTTGAAAGCCCGGATTATTAGTTCTTGCGCTATTGTATTTTTTACCCTACCCACAACTATCAGTACACTTTGGAGCCATTATCTTCCTGCAAGACCTCCAACTAAACTATCGCATGCTGAGTTGGCTGCTCTTGATTTTTTATCAAAAGAGCCAGAAGGAATTATCCTAACTTATCCCTTTGATAAACAAAAAGCCAAGGAAGCTTTAATAGATCCCCCTAGACCTCTTTATCTTTATGAATCAACAGCTTATGTATCCGCATTTTCCGGCAAAAGTGTATATCTGGAAGACGAGGTAAACCTTGAGATTACGGGTTACAATTGGCAGGAAAGAAGGGAAAAGGTTGAGAACTTTTTGCAAACAGCCGATAAAAATGTTGCCAGATTATTTCTGATTGAAAATAGCATTTCCTATATCTACTGGATTAAGGGTCAAAGGGCGCTACTTGGGGAAGGGCAACTGGGACTTGTGAAGATATTTGAGAATGAAGAGGTTGATATCTATAAAGTGGTAAAATAGCTTCATGGGAAAGATTTCAGTGGTCATAAACACCTTAAATGAAGAGAAAAACCTGCCACGCGCGCTTTCCTCTCTTGAAAAATTAGCAGACGAAGTTATTGTTGTGGATATGTATTCAGGCGATGCCACAATAGAAATTGCCAAGAAATTCGGGGCTAAAGTTTATCTACACAAGCCCACTGGCTATGTTGAGCCGGCGAGAAATTTTGCCATTGGTAAGGCAGAGGGCGATTATGTATTTGTACTTGATGCAGATGAAGAACTGCCCTTTTCTTTGGTTAGTAAACTTAAAAAATTAACAGAAGTTGGTAATGCAGATTATTATAAAATTCCTAGAAAAAACATCATTTTCGGAAAATGGATTAGACACGCAAAATGGTGGCCGGATTATAATATTCGTTTTTTCAAGAGAGGTAAGGTGGTTTGGAGTGATGTAATACACTCGGTACCCATGACTAAGGGGATTGGAGAAAATCTTGCCCCTTTGGAGGAGAATGCAATTTTGCACTACAACTACAATTCTATCGAACAATTTGTTGAGAGGTTAAATCGCTATACCTCTTTGCAGGCGAAAAGTCTTGTCAGCGGTGGCTACAGTTTCAGATGGCAAGATCTTTTGGAAAAACCAGCACGAGAGTTTCTTGACCGTTATTTTGCAAGTCTGGGTTATAAAGATGGACTTCATGGACTTACCCTCTGCCTTTTGCAGGCATTTTCAGAATTGGTAGTTTACGCTAAGGTTTGGCAAACTGCTAAATTTCCAAAGAAATCTTTGGTTCTTAAAGAAGTGGTTAATGAGATTAAGTCCCTTGAACTAGAAGTTAACTATTGGCAGGCCGACGCCTTGGTCAGGGAAGGAGGGGGTTTACTGCAAAGAATAAAAAGAAAACTTAAAATTTAATGAAAAGAGTTGATATAGTCATACTAAATTGGAATAGAAAAAATGATACTCTTGAGTGTCTGAAATCCTTAAGTAAACTTAATACTTCTAATTTTAAAATTGAGTTGGTGGTCGTCGACAATGGCTCAACCGATGATTCTGTTGACGCTTTTAAAAAATTAAATTTGTCTAATCTGCGAATTATCAAAAACCAAGAAAACTTGGGATTTGCAGCAGGAAACAATGTGGGTATCAGAGATGCAATAGCAAGGGGCGCTGACTACGTTATTATCTTAAATAACGATACAATTGTGGATAAAAATCTTGCTAAAGAATTTATGCTTGCGGCAAGAAAGTACCCTAGATTTGGAGAATTATCCCCCAAAATATATTTTGCAAAAGGCTACGAGTTTCATAAAAAAAGGTATAGAAAAAGTGAGCTAGGGAGAGTGATTTGGTCTGCCGGCGGGATAATTGATTGGGATAATGTCTATTGCACAAATAGAGGAGTGGATGAGGTTGATATCGGACAATACGATCTTTTAGAAGAGACGGATTTTGCTACCGGTTCTTGTGCTTTTTTGAATGTTCGTGCAATTAGGACGGTAGGGTTTTTTGATGAAAGGTATTTTATGTATTTGGAGGATGTAGATCTTTCTCAGAGAATGAAAAGGAACGGTTGGAAGGTACTTTATGTACCCCGGGCATTTTTGTGGCATAAAGTTGCCCAAAGTTCAAAAATAGGGGGGGATTTAAATGACTATTTTATTACCAGAAACAGACTTTTATTTGGCCTTAAATATGCAACTCCCAAGACAAAGGTTGCTCTTCTGCGGGAGAGTTTACGTTTACTAATTAAAGGCAGAAAGTGGCAGAAAAAGGGAGTTGGTGATTTTTATTTATTGAAATTTGCCAAAGGAAGCTGGAAATGCTAAGCGTTATCATCATTGCCAAAGACGAAGAGAAAATGATTGGTGGGGCTCTTTCATCGGTGTCTTGGGCAGATGAAGTTATTGTAGCTGTTGACCCAAGAACAAAAGACAAAACCGCCCAGATTGCCAGAAAGTTTAAGGCTAAGGTCTTGCATCTAGCAAAAGTAGGTAATTTTTCTTCTCGAAAAAATTTTGTCCATAAAAAAGCTTCCTACAGCTGGGTTCTTTATCTTGA
>CAZDKH010000004.1:0-74348 GCA_964506225.1 uncultured Gammaproteobacteria bacterium | reverse complement strand
TTTGTATTCTTGAGAAAGCTTATTCCACTCATCTCCACTCTCATGTAAATAAGGCTCGTAAACAACCACACCCTTTTCTTTTAATTTTTTGGCAAATTCTCTAATTTCAGGCTTAAATCTTTTACTCCCACAAATAACTACACTTCTCATAATGGCTATTTTACACCTACTTAAAATTATCAGCTATTTTTATTTTTTTCATTAGGAAATTTCTGATTTCTTGTATTTTATCTACCACAAATTCTGCATCTTTTAGGGCTTTTTTTGCTTCTTTTTTGCCGTAACCCTCTTCTTGGTGGAGGGCTGGTCCCCTTTTTCTTGAGAGGTCGGCTGAAATATATTCTATTTTTCGGGCATCTTTGCCTAAATCAAAATTGTTGGCTTTTAATACCCTTAGGGCCAAAGGTGCCTGGTCATGATCTTTAGGGTAATGAACTCCCATCAAACCGAGTATTGATTTCTCCTTTTAAGATACTAGAGAGATTGCCAGATAGTACCCAGCAGAATTTCCCGTTGGGCAGTTTAGTTCTTCTTCCTCCCAGCTTTGTTATTTTTGTTTTCAGGTTTTGAATTAGGTTGGCTGTAAAATAATTTGTGTCTTTAAGTATAACTCCTTCCTCAGTGGCATCTAGAAAAACCCAAAGATAGTCATCCGCGCTACTTTTGCTTATTAGAAAAGGGTAAATTTCTGGGATAATTTTCTTTTGGGCAAGCTCTTGGTATTGTTTACTCTCTCGCAAATCAATAATTGTCGAGATTATAATCCTGTTCAACTCGGACCGCGTAATTTTTGAGTCGTCATAAAAAATAAATATATCAATATCACTAGAACCTCTGGCTTCACCTCTGGCTACTGATCCGAATAAAATCATTGAAATGATTTTGTCGCCCAGCTTTTTATCAGCTTTTTTTATGAAATGGCTTATAAATTTGCTGTAAGTATTTATACCCAACCTAAGGGGTTCAGTCTCTTCAGTTGAGCTTAAAAAATCATCAATTAGCCTGACATCGTTTCTGTCCTTTTCTCTATTTAGTAGCGACTTATAGTACCTGACTTCCTCCAGGCGAACAAATGGAACACCTTTAATTATTTCCGCCTCTCTGATCATTAAAGGAATATCTTTCCTTGTTGGAGCAAACCACCAATTTGAGATTTTGACTGGCCCTAACCTAATAAACCCTTCTTCATTGGGTATGTGATTTTTTTCTAGTAATTCTTTCCAGAGGCGGTCTGTTACTATAACGTCAATGTTGGGAGCTTCTCTTATTCCCCTTACCGCAAGGACAGCGCTGCCAAAAACAGCATACTCTCCTTTTTTGAGATTTTGCTTTTTGAGCTTTTCTACTAGATAGTCTATCTTCATTCTAGATACCACCCCGCTTTAGCCTGCACATCTTCGAATAGTTTAGCACAAACTCTTGGGGTATCCTGAAAACCCTACGTCTTTCAATTGAAGGTTTATTGGATTAATCTTTTCCTTTCCTGGTAATTTTTCTTTTGATTTCTGTTAAAATGTAAAATTAAGTTAATCGACACTAAAAACAAATATTTTAATAAACAATAAAATAAATGGAAGGAGAAAAAAGATCCGAAAAAACCAACTATCAAGAGATTATTGTTCAATGTCTGGGGTGGCATGATGAGTTTGACCAGAGGTGGGGAAAAGACTCATTCCATAACAGGCACCATATTGAAGCCACCATGAAGGCAGCAAGTACCCTCGTGGCCAAGGCCATGGAAGGAAACGACCCTCTTGGAATTTTACAAGATCTAAAAGATTGGAACGATAAAAATCCCGACTCAGAAGTAAATAAAGATGAACTACCCACTGTTGTTTCTCTTGCCTTTGCTTTACATGATCTTGGAAATATAGCCAGTGGTCTTAAAAATGGAAAAATAACCTTCCTTGATAAATATCAAGCCAATGGCGCAGAAGTAAGAAGCCAAGAAATCGCAGAGGAGGTAATCAATAAATCTATTTTATCTTCTGGTCAAAAACAAAGATGGCTACCTCTAATTAAGCATCTTATAGGACAAACAACCTATCAACCTCAAGGTCAAGAACCTTTTGGTTTATTTGCCAGAGTGGCTGATCAGATAGGAAATGGAGTTTTAAACATTAAGAGAGACGAAATGGTTGATGGATTGCTAAACGAGATGGTTGGCGAAAACCCGGATGCAACCTTCAAGCCTTACTTTTCTTATAACTTTGTCTATGAGAGATTCCCCCAACTTGTACCCGATGAAGCCACTCGAGAAAAGATTCTAGGAATTTGGCAAAAGAATTTACCCCCTAAAAAAGAAAATTTACCCAGCAAAGAAATAAAAATCCGCAACTGGTTAGAAAATAACTCTTAATAACTAACCTTCCAAGACCACAAACTCGTTAATTTCTCCCAAACTCAAGGTAGTAACCGCTGCCCTAAAAATTTTCTCAACATGCTTTTTCATCTCTTTTCCATTAATTCTAGAGTCAAATTGACTAAGATAATTGGCGTAATATCCTGCCGCCCAAACATCACAAGAAAATACCCCTATAAGACTTGCCTTTTTGTGACTTATAGAAAAGCCCTTTTTGTGGTTTATAACTGCGTATTTTGCATGGTGTTCACCCAGACAGCAGAAAACTTCTCCACCAAGTCTTGCTACCCTTAAAAGTCTCTCCGCTGCCTTGATAGCCTCGGGGGCCAAAACTTTCTCAGGACAAGTCTCAACCAACTTGGCATATCCACAGCCCACAGACTCTCCTTCTTTGCTGACATGGTCGTCTATGTGCGTTCCCAGTGGAATTCCAACTTTTGAGAAAAGCTCCCAAGCTTTTTCTTCGGAATAGCCGTAAAGGAATTTGACAGTGTCAATAAGTGAATAAGTTGCTCCGGGAAGATGAACCGGGTTAACAATAAGCTCTTCTCTGAGTTTCCTCTCGTCCATACAAATAACCTTAAAAATATCTGCAGGGATAAGTAAATTTTCAAAGTCTTTTTTGCTATTCATAAAAAAATTATACGATAAAAAACTAAAAGAAAATTAGTCCATCAGTTCCATAAGCTGTCTGACTATTGGTATTGAGTAATACATTGGCCCCAAATCTTTACCTGTGGCCGCTTTGAAGGCAGCCTCAATTATTCTTCTTTGAACTTTACCCTTGAATCTGTAAGCTTTGTAAATGGCCTTAAGAGCCAAAATTTGTGCTGGTGTAAGCATTTAAGTACTTGAAATTCATACTGTCTGCTATTATATTCTCATAAAACATGAGGCGGTGACGTTCGTAGTTTCCGCCTCTTTTTTATTTTAAACTCTGACACTTCTTTAAACAAGCACCCGCCATTAACATCTACCAAGTTCGATTCCAAATATGGGTAATATTTGGCAACTTTTGGCAGGATTTGGTAGTATTAGGAAAGATGCTAATACCGCCTGTTTACAGACTAACTGCCAAAATAACAAAACTTCTTGCTTCGATTGAAGCCTCAAAAGAAGTGATTGATGCAATTACCATCCCGCCAGAAATTGAAAAAAATATCAGAAGAAAATCAACATTAAAAAGTTCGCTTTTTTCAGCTCGGATTGAGGGAAATCCACTCACACTTGAAGAGCTGGCAAAATCTTCAGAAACCCAAAAGAAGCTGGAGGTTATGAATATCTTCAAGGCCATAAATTTTATAAGGCAGAAAGGAGCAAGAGACATTACAAATTCCGAAATACTCGAAATCCACAAAATCGTGATGAGTGGTCTGGAGAATCCCGAAAATACAGGAGTTTACAGAAATAACATGGAGGCAATTTTCAACGAGGCAGGAATCGCCATATATATGCCTCCCCCACCCCGGCGGGTACCAAAGCTTATAGATAAACTTATTAAATACACTAAATCTCAAAAAGAAAAATTCGTGCCAATAAAAGCCAGCTTGGCGCACTACACTTTTGAAAAGATTCACCCTTTTTTGGACGGAAACGGGAGAGTGGGAAGGCTTTTAATGCAAAAAATCTTGATTCAAGGGGGGTATGGCATGAAGGGGCTTTTGGCTTTGGAGGAATACATAGACAATTATAAAAGTGAGTATTACAGAATGCTTGAGGAGCCTGAAAAAGACACCACCGATTATCTTATCTTTATGCTAACTGCAATTGACGAGACGGCAAAAAAGGCCAAGAAATTGGTAACCCAAAAACAAGAAGCAGATGTAACCGACTATTTGCTGCCAAGACGGGCAGAGATTTATAACATAATCAGGGACCATAAACTGGTGCAGTTTGATCAAATAAAGCGGAGGTTTGCAAAGGTCAGCCCAAGAACTCTTCGTTATGATCTCAAAAAACTCCAAGACCAAGGGCTTGTAAGAAAACGAGGGACCACAAAAGGGGTTTACTATGAGCCTACTCGTTAAAAATTAAAAGGCACCTATTACAGTTGCAAAATTTAAAGTAATTTTTCTAATTCTACGGGTTAATTGATATTAACTGACAGTGAACGTCTGGGTATTAAGGATTATTCAGTCTGAAAACTATTTTTACTTTTTTAAGTATTAAAGTTTATAAACCAAACAATCTCTTCAAATCCACAAAATCAAACACCACCTCATAAGTGGCCAAATCACCTACGTTTACGTACAAATAAAGATAATTTGGTTCATCCGGTTTAACTAGACCGCCACAAACATACAAAACATTTCTTTTTCGTGGCCTCAACTCTGTTATCTTAATTTTATTTTTCAGTATGTCCTTTGTAAGAAGAGGTTCTGGATAAACATCAATAGAAAAATTTTTGCCCTTTTTCCGAAGCAGGGAAATTCCAATTGTATAGACGTACTTCGCTTTTTCAAGATTAATTCCGTGTACAGTAAAGATTGCATGCTCTTTATTTAACCAAATTGGAGGTGCGCCAGTTCCCATCTTCCATAATCCCCACGGTATATCTAAAGGAAAAGACAGAGTATCCACCCCTGTCACTAGAGGATGTTGATACTTAAAAAAAAGAAGTTTGTGATTATAATAAGGATTTTCTGGCCTAAAAGCAAAATAGTCAGAAGCGACAGGGGTCATATTCTTCCCATGTCCAAATGTCTGAATTATGGTCACAGGCGGAAGTAATGAATTCCAAGCCTTATCCACCCATACCAGAGACGGAAAGGTTTGAGGACGTCCGCGAGTCTTGAGCACAGCAGTTAAACCAATCATTATTCGACCATCTTCCAAAACAAAAGCCCGCGGATCCTCAAAAAGAATACTATCAAACTTTGGCTCCCAGATGATCCTCTCCTCTAGAACTTGGTTGTTTTTGCCAAGCTCCCATAAGACGAGTTTACCTATATCCGGTTGACCCCAAGTGCCTTTTTGTGAAAGACTTCTCCCTATTAAAATTACATTTTCACTGTTTGGCTTTAACCATGCAGCAACGTTAAAAATAGAGTTTTTATCTTTGTTAAATAAAGGAGTAACTGAAACAATCTTCATGTTTACTAGAGCTCTTCGAGTGTCAGTCTTGCTAGTAAATATGATAACAAGGATTCGGCCCCTTGATTCAGATTAACTCCCTGCCTTGTCAAACCATCAAAACAACCCCCGGTCATAGGATTATAAAGTGGTTTACCTAAAATATTGTTTCCCAAAAACCAACTAAAACAATTATAAATTTTCTTTTTATAATCTTTGTTTTTAGTTATTTTCCAAGCTTCAAAAAGGGCCAAAACCATGTGATAAACTTCTTCGGGCTGTTGATCAAACAACGAGCGCTTTGAACCACGCTGGTACCAATTCTCCTGTCCTATAGGAACAAAAACATCACCGAAAAAGGTTTGGTCGCAAAGAAAACTCAAGGATTCATTGGAAATTCTAAAATATTCTCGATTATTAAGTAGAAAACCCGCTCTTAACAATGCGGCACATAAGATACCATTTGCATAAGTTAATTTTTCCTCAAACCAGTGCCAGTCGCTTCGGGAGTGTTTTTTGTAACTTTGCTCAAGCTTGAGGGCAAACATCTTAATATGATTTATATATTCTAAATAATTCTCCAATAAAGAAAGCCCATATAAACCAAAAGAAATGGCCCTTAGATGAGTAAAGGTGTTAATAAAATTAAAGATACTTGTAAACAAATCCTTAGCAGTTTTCTTAATCTCAGGTTCGGCATACAAGGTGGAGTTTTTCAATTCACAAAGTGCAAAAAGAACTCTCCCCTGAGTGTCTTCAAGATCTTCTGCCTCGTTTTGACCGGTTACCGAAGGGTTACTACCAGCAAGATAGTTAATAAATCTCAGCGTTGGCTGTTGGCTTCTCTTAATTGTATTTAAAAACAAAGATACTTTACTAATAGCTTCTTTTCTGGCTAGATAACCGTTCTTATAAAGTTTGAGATAACATATTAGAGCTCTTGCGTTATCATCAATAGTATAGCCACTTGCGGGATTTGGTTTTGCAGAAGTAGCAAATTGAGTTAGACCATATTCATCAGACATCCTCTCCAGATGTCTCAAATTAATTTCTGGTAAGAGGTAGTTAGCATTTGGTTCTTGATCTTCAAAAACTATTTTTAAATATTCATGCGCGACATTTGTCCAAAGCATATTTCTGGTTTTACAATAAGCTTGCCAGTTCATCGACCTTAGTTTTTGGGGGTGGCAAAGTAAATCTAAAAGAGCTATGGCTATGGCTTTGCTGTTTCTTGGCGGTACAAGTCTACCAACTTTTTTATCAATCATAAATCTTGCTTGCCGGAATTCTGTAGCAATAACGCTTCTTCCACTACCCAAGGCATAAGAAAAAGTACCACTGACAGATTGATCAAGATCAAGGGAGGTAACAAGACAAAGATCGCTTGCTTGAATATACAAAAGAAGCTCTCGCAGGGACAAATATCTGTTAATAAAGACAACCTGGTTCTCTAATTTGAGCTTTTTTACTTTTCTTTTTAGAAAAGTCCGATAAGCTTCTCCCTCTTTCTGCTTTACTAAGGGGTGAGTAATCCCCATAATCAAATACAAGATATTGGGCATTTTTTTAATAACTGTTGGCAGAGCACCAATAACATACTCTATGCCTTTATTAGGATTCAGGAAACCAAAACTCAAGATAATCATTTTATCAGCCGGCAATCCCAATCTAGCTTTTATTGGCAGATTGTCTTGAAAGATGACTGGATGAATCCCGTGCGGAATCACACAAACTTTACTTTTGGAACTAATGATAAAATTATCAAGAAGAAGACGCCTGGAATCCTCAGACATAACGATAACTTTACTAGAATCGTCAATAATCTTTTGTGTAATCCGCTTCATCTTCTTATCCGGAGAAGGCAAAACTGTATGAAAAGCGGTAATAATTGGTTTATTAATCCTGCCTGTAAACTCAAGAAGATAAGACCCGAATTCCCCACCGAAGATTCCATATTCATGCTGAATAATCACAGCTATCACATCTGCTAGCTCATTTACCGATTCTGCCAGTTTTATATAGCCCCTTTTATCTTCTTGACTGACCACCCAACTTACCTCTTTTGGATATCTTTTAACTGGAGAGAGAGAATTTTCTATTGCTGCCACCTTGAAGTCAAATCTAGATAAACTAATCTTTTTTGTTGCCTCAAGAAGATCTCGGCTGAAAGTGGCAATACCGCATCGCCTTGGCGGATAAGTCGAGACTAAAACAAAAGACTTCATCTCAAAACCAAAGTTTACTTATTCTAATTTTATCACCAAAGGGAATGAGAAAGTTACCTTAGGGCCTGATTTAGCTGGATATTCTGGGCAGTTACACTCCCATCTGAATTCTCTTGCCCAAAAACCATCACCTCTTCTCCCGTTTTTAAATCCTCTTTTGCTTTTTCCTCTGCTTTATTAATTTTAGTATTTTCAGTAAAGAAAACTATTTTACTACTGCCATCTGGCAGTTTAAGCGTAATAGATTTTTCATCGCCTGAAATTATTTCTCCTGAGAAAGGCCGAAAACCTGCTCTTGTCGTGTTATTACCCGTGACCCTTGGACCCTGATTATTTCCCAATTGTCTGGTAAAGTTTGGGAGTTTACTCTCCTGATATTTCATTCCGGCAAAAAATCCAGCTCCAATTCCAATCACCCCAAAAATAATGCTAATCAAAATATTTTTATTCACTAAAATCACCACCTTTCTTTTTATTCATATCTAAGAGCTTCTATTGGTTCAAGCTTTGCCGCTTTTTGAGCAGGATACCAACCAAAAATTATTCCCACCCCGGCTGAAACCCCAAAGGCCAAAAAAATTGCAGGAAGAGAAACAACAAATTCTAAATTCATAGAACTGGACAGAATATAAGAAATACCAATCCCCAAAGCAGTTCCAATTACTCCCCCAATAAAAGTGATGCAGACTGCCTCGATTAAAAATTGATTAATTATAACCTTCTTTTTAGCTCCCAAGGCTTTCCTAAGCCCTATCTCTCGTGTGCGTTCGGTAACTGTCACAAGCATTATATTCATTATTCCAATTCCCCCTACAACCAAAGAGATTGCTGCAATACCGGATAAAAGTGTTGTAAAGGTTGCGGTTATCGAGGTTGCGGTTGATAAGATATCTTCTTGTGACTGAATTCGAAAATCAGCCAACTCCACATTTTTTATTTTATGTCGATTCAAAAGCAAATTTGTGATCTCCTGTTCTGCTTGATCCACAACATCCTCACTTTTTGCGCTCAAGGAAATAGAAGATACATAATCAACACCAAAAAGAAGCTTTTGAGCTGTTGTTAAGGGTATATAAACAATATCATCCTGGCTAAAAAAACCGCTACCTCCCCGCGGACTCGCTACACCGATAACATTGAATACCTGTCCATTTATCCGAATACTTTTACCGACCGGGTCTATCCCTTGACCAAAAAGGTCCTCGGCAGTTGTCGGTCCTATAATTGCAACTTTACTTAAACCATCATTATGTTTTTGCGCGATAAATACCCCACTTTCAAGTTTGATATTTCTAATCTCAAAATATGTTGGTAAAACGCCGATAACTTGAGTGTTTGTGTTGTTTTTACCTGCCGTTATTTGGGCTCTGGCTTGATATTCTGCGGAAACTTTATTGATAGAAGTGATTTGGTTTGACTCAGCAATTGCCCTTGCGTCGTCATATGTCAAGGTGGTCACAAAACTAGCACTTCTGACTCCCCCGGCCTGTTGAGAGCCGGGTAGGATAGTCAATAAATTTGTACCCAATGATTGAATTGAGTTTGTGACCGATTTTTGAGAAGCTTGTCCAAGCGACACCAGGGCTATTACGCTTCCAATACCAATAATCACACCAAGCATTGCAAGTGCTGTCCGAACTTTGTTCAGCGCTAAGCTTATTAAGCTTTCCACAAGAAGCTCTTTATAATCCATTTGTCCCCTTTTGCTTTTTGTTTTTACTATCATTAACAATTTTCCCATCTCTAAGATGTATAACCCTTTTTGCATATCTTGCAATTTCTGATTCATGGGTAATCATCAAAATCGTATGTCCCTTTTTATTTAAACCCTGAAAAATTTTCATAATTTCCTCTGCCTGATCTGTTGCAATATTGCCGGTTGGCTCATCGGCTAAAAGAATACTTGGATCCATGACTAAAGCTCTGGCAATTGCTACTCTTTGTTGTTGTCCTCCTGAAAGTTGGGACGCAGTGTGCGTTAGTCTATCTCCCAAACCGACCATCCCTAAATATTCTCGGGCTATTTTCTCCCTTTTGTCGCGACTAATTCCCCCATAGATCATGGGTATCATAACGTTTTTTAGGGCGGACAACCTTGGCAAAAGATTATATACCTGAAAAACAAAACCAATTTTTTTATTTCTGATCTCAGCCAATTCATCATCGCTTCTTGACTCAATATTTACACCGTCCAAAAAATATTGTCCTGAAGTTGGTTTATCCAAAGCCCCAATAATATGCATCAAGGTTGATTTTCCACTTCCCGAAGGACCCATTATTGCAACAAATTCTCCCCTCTGAATCTCAAAAGAAACATCATCCAGAGCTTTCACTTCCACCTCACCCGCTTTATAAATTTTGCTAATATTTTTTATCTGAATTAGACTCATCTTCTTGTCTCTAAGCGTGATCCTCCACCAGGAAAGATGAAGCCACCACTCCTAAAAGTTTGGGTTGTGGAGGAAATTGAGGATGTTTCGATAATAACAGTCTCACCTTCGGATAATCCTGATATTATCTCGGTTTTCGTATCATCCGAGATCCCAGTTTCAACAACCACATTTTGATCCTGCCCATCTCTTACTACTCTGACCACTGTCTGTCCGGAGATATTGCGAATCGCATTTGCAGGAACAACTAAACAATCACTTTTTGTTTCAATTATGATATTGGCAGATGCCGCCATATTGGGCAAAATCTCTGGCACCTCAGTATCAAACTTTATAATCACCGGGTAATTTGTAACATTGTTTGTTGTTGTCCCTACTCTATCAATACTTACAACACTTCCTGTGAATGTTTTGTCGCTTAGCGCATCAATGGTAATCGTCGCTTTTAGACCCGGCTTTATTTGAGAAACATCAATTTCGGAGACATTAAAAGATGCAAGAGGTGTTCCCCCACTGACAATCGAAGCTACTCTCTGGCTTGTTGTGGCAGATTCAATATTCATCCCGACTGCTATAGTTAAACTTCTTATGGTTCCAGAAACCGGTGAGATTATGACAGAAGCGTAGTTTTGGTACTCCAGGGCCGCGGCGGCAAGCTTTGCTTCCGCTAGCTTTAGAGCATCATAGGCATTATCATTTGCAACTTCTGCTTTGGTGCGAGTTTCCTTCATCTCTAAAGTTTCATCGGTATCGTGGCCTTTTATCTGATCATAGACGACAGCCAAAGACGCCTGTGTTGAGCGATAAGCGTTTCTGGCAGAATTAAGAGAGTTAACTGCACTTATATAGCTTGAGTATGCCGATAGGTAATTTTGCTTTCCCTGAGGATCAAAGTCAATCTCAGCCAGCTTCTGACCGGCTTGGACTTTCTCTCCATCAGTCACATAGACCTTGGATACAATACCGCTTGCCTTAGTTGTGACATGGGTTATATGTGACGAGAGAACTACTCCAGAGGCACTAATTGAAGAAACGATGGTTCCTCTCTCCACTTTCGCAGTTTGGATATTAACTTCTTCAGATTTTTTGGCAAAGAATCTCTGGTATAAAAACAAGGCTAAGATAACAACTATAACCGCCGCTGCAATTCTTTTTTTGTCTTTTAAAAACCAGCCCAAAAAGGCTCTTAACTTATCCATATGCATGTATTCTAACACTTTGTTTCTGAGAAAAAACTGAAAAAACAAAAGACCCCGCGACTGCGGGGTCTTTCTTTGGTACCCGAATCAATCCTATTCCCCTTTGCTCAAGCAATAACCCACCATTCTCCTACCTCCTATATGTACAAAGCCAAGGCCCGGGAAGATTTCTCTGAGTGTCTCAAGACTTAGGCCCTCTTGCGCCGCCCAATTCTCAAATTCTTCTCTCTCTTGCAAACGTCTTGCTTCCCTATCTGCCACCATTTCTTGATGTTTTTCTAAAAGAGCGTTCTTTTGAACCTCGGTTATTTTTCCATCGGTCACTGCCTGGGTAAGTCTTTCCTCAAACCTTTTTTGCATTTCCGCCTGATGCTCGGACCTAATCTGCTCAAAAACTTCCTTGACATCTTCCTCTTTTACCCCAAAGCGCTCGGCAAGTCTTGTAACAATCGGTGGATAATCAAAACTATCCTCCGCCCTAACCTGATTTGATCCATACAAAACAACTGTAATTAGGGCTGCTAGCAAAAATGTCGGAATAACAAGTTTTTTAGCCATTCTTCTTCACCTCCTTTCTGTCTTTGGAAACTTTACTAAAACAAATTGAGAAAATGCTTAAAAAATCAAAGCGGAAGTCTTACAGTGAAGACAGAACCTTGACCCAATTCGCTTTTGACGTCTATTGAACCTTTATACTCCTCAACTATTTTCTTGGCAATAGCAAGCCCCAGGCCAAACCCGCTTGTCTCAACCCTTGTTCTGGAAGAATCGGTTCTGTAAAAACGATCAAAAATATGAGGAATCTCTTTTTTAGCTATACCAATCCCTGTGTCTTTAACTGTTATTCGGGCAAATCTACCCTCTTTCACCACACTCAACCATATTTTCCCGCCCCGAGGGGTATATTTGATTGCATTGTCCGTTAAAATGCTTATCAGCTTTTCTATCGCTTCTTTATCGCCCATAAAGAAAACTTTCTCAGTGGATAAACTCATTTTTATTTTTTTAATAAGCGATAAAGGCTTGAGTTTTTTGTAAACTCTTTCTAATATTTCAGATAAATCAATTTTTTCAAAAGCTTTCTTGCCACCTGATTCATGCCTTGCCAGTTCAAGTAAATTTGTCGAAAGATCTTCAAGTCTGGAAATATCATCCAAACTTCCTTTTAAAACCTTTTTGGCTTGACCAAGACGCATTTTTTTGTCTCTTAGGGCAACTTCTATACTTGTGCGAAGCGCGGTTAGCGGGGTTCTTAGTTCATGGGATGCATCTCCTACAAAACGTTTTTGCTCATCCATCGCCACCTGGATTGGTTTTAAGGTTATTCCCGACAAAACAAAACCCGCAATTCCGGAAAAGGCAAGAATCCCCAAGTTAACATAAACTAAAAAAAGAAGCACTCGGTGTTTTGCATCGTTCAAATCATCCAGCAAAAATTGTCTGATTCTAATGTAGCCGGGTCTAAACCTAATTTCTTCAACCTCAAGCCTGCGCTCGAAAACTTCAAACCTTCTATTAAGCTCTGATTCCACACCCTTGTAGATAATTGCGCTAAACGCAAAGCTAATAAGCATTATTATGGTAAGGTACAAGGCAGTGAGTTTTATTCTTGCTGAAGCAAACATTTCAGAATTTATTTGACTCCAATTTTGTATCCAAATCCTCTTATGGTATGAATTAATTTAGGTTTGTTAGCAAAGGGCTTGTCTATTTTGGCTCTCAGATATCCCATATAAACCTCAACAGTATTAGGTAAGATATCAGAATCATAATCCCAAACATGACAGATAAGCTGTTCTTTTGTGATAACTTTATCTTTGTACCTCATAAGATACTCTAAAAGAGCAAACTCTCTTTTGGATAGACTAATTTTTTTATTCCCCCTTTTTACTTCATAGGAGATGGTATCGACAGTTAAATCCCCAACACGCAGTATGGTTGATAGGGAGTTTTTGGGCCTTCTTGTCAATGCCTTTATCCTCGCCAAAAGCTCTGTAAAAGCGAATGGTTTGGGCAGATAATCATCAGCACCTGCGTTAAGTCCCTCCACTCTATCCTCAATCTGGCCTTTGGCTGTTAAGATCAAAATTGGAGTGTGAATATTCTCTTCTTCGCGAAGTTTTTTGCAAACTGTTATGCCATCCATTTTGGGCAGCATTAAATCAAGAATAATTACGTCGTATTCCTCTCCGACTGCCATATCAAAACCCTTCTCTCCATCGTGGGCAACATCAACTGCCCAAGACTCAAGTTCAAGTCCTTTTTTAATGGAGTTGGCAATTTTGTGCTCGTCCTCGATAAGCAAGGCTCTCATGAAGATAAATTATACCAGTTTGCTGAGAAAAAACTGAAAAATTCACATTTTTACAACTAGCACTACAATTTGGTATATCCTTTTAAAGCCTCATTGAAATTCAGACAAAAATACCAAAAGTCCCGTAAATACTCCAATTAAAAGAGTGGAGATTCTTTCGATCATTGACAGAAAGATTAATAAATCACAATATTTTTTAATAGAAGATATTACTTTATAGGTAATAATCTCCGTTGACTTATTTTCTGCTTGATTATAGTATGTTGAGACGAGGGTAAAAAATGAACACCCAAGTTATCAAAAGGGACGGAAGCCTAGAACCTTTTGACAAGCAAAAAGTTGCACGAGTTGTGAATGCTGCTGGGTTAGGCAAAGACCAGGCCCAAGCTCTTGCTGATACGGTCGAGGCTTAGATTAAAAGAACTGTTAAAGAAAAAGTCGCCTCACGCCAAATTAGGGATAAGGTAGTTGAGGAGCTTATAAAAGCTGATAAGTACGCCGCTGATATGTACATCTGGTACGAAGGAGTCAAAGAAAGACAGCACTTGAAAAAAGTTTATGGCAACAAAATATAAAGAATACTTCCAAAAAATGCTTGATAACAACCGCAAGCTTTTTGATGAATTCGCAAGAATTCACAGTAAATACCAGATTAACCAAGAAGAAAATCAGGAAGAGTTTAATAAAATTGGCAGAAAGGTTCAAAAGGTAATAAGAGAGTGGGAACAAAAACTCTGTGGCAGAAGCGAGGGCAGTGGTTACGCCCTTTTTACCGGAAAACTAGCCGAGAAATTTTGGGGTGAAGTAAGAGCACTCTACCCCATGATTGATTACGTCGGGCTTGAAACTGATAATTTTAAAATTAAAAAAATTAACCTTCCTTGAATCACTGTACTAGTACACTGATACACTCTTTTTAGAAAAGTTTAAGAATTGACAACAGACTCATATTATAGGTTATAATACTGCGTGGGGGTAGAACGTCTTAATGGATATATATTGGCTATAGTGACAGCTCCATATGCCCTTTCTGCCTATCCACAAGGACTAGAAAGAGTGATATATGAAGATATAGATTACGGCAACAGGAATGTGGTTTACAATCCCCCCTGGGAAGAACTTGAAAAACAAATTCTTGCAAGCACAGCTTCTGCTTTGCACCAACCGCCCAGTGAGCTTGGATTAACCAAGGCCAACACCTTAGCACTTATAATGGCTTTTACGGATACACACGAAAACCATTTTCCAGCAGCCTTTATAAACAACGAAATATTGCCAGTCGTAAGTTCCATTTTAAATTTAGCGAATAATGAAGATAGAACAGTAACTGTTCCCGAACAATTCCAACTGATTTTGGAGCAATCCAGAAACAACGTACTTCTTGCACTTATGAGAGCTACTCTTGTCAATAGAGTTATGGCAAGGGCTTGGGATGCAAAATTAGTCTTGGGATTTAAACCTACAAATGATCTTATGGGTTATTGGAGAAAAGCTATCTCACCTTTTGAAAATTACTCCGATCCGCCAGGAGACACATACCATCTCTATGAGGCAGCGCTTCTCGGATATGTAAGTACTTACCAACCAGAAAACCTATACCACACCCTTACAGCCGGGTTTGCAGGTTTTTTGCTTAGATACACACCAGAAATTACCGAAATTCTCAGACATAAATTAGCCGGAAGAAATGGTAAAACACACGGAGACATCGACTCAATTGGTTTTAATCTTGGTCAAAAAATTGCGGCCACACGAAACTCCCATCTTGCAGACAATAGCTTCTGGGTAGTCTAAAAAAACTTAAAACCACAAATCCCACTACTTATCAGTGTACTAGTACACTGATACACTATACTCATTTTTGTGGATTTGTTTTATAATTAAAAAAGTCCTGCCGCAAACTTTTATGAGAAAGAGAGTTTTATATGATCAAAATTTTGAAGGTATTTTATGGCTTTCTGCTAAATCGGCGCAAAAAAATTGCGTTTGTCTTTTTAATTCTCATAATCTTATCTTCAGTCCTCCAAAGTATAGCTCCTTATTTTTATAAACTTTTTGTCGAATCCATAACCAATTTTGATGTAAAAGCGCTTGAGTCAATTCTTGTTGCCTATATTTTGGTGAGAATGGCAGCACTTATTCTTAGCACTCTCAGCCGGTGGATTGGAGATATACTTTTGATTTATGGATCAACCGATGCGAGGGTTGAAATTTTCAGATATATTCATGATTTGGATTTTGCCTTCCATTCTGAGAAAAGTACAGGATCTTTAATTAGTGCATTCAAACGCGGGGATAACGCTTTTTACAGCCTTTATGACTCGATTCACTTTAGGATTATTGACGTTATTGTTGGTTTTGTCGTAATGCTGGCCTTTTTTGCAACCATTGGCCCGGAGGTGGTTTTAATTTCAATCTTTTCAGTTGTCCTAAGTTTGCTTATCGCTTCCCCTCTTGTTAAATTCAATATCGACAAAAGAAAAGCTTTTAACGAGGAAGAAGACAATATCTCTTCAATTATCGTTGACAACATGATTAATTTCGAGACTGTCAAGCTTTTTGCAAAAGAGAACTGGGAACAGGAAAGACTCAAAAAAGCTTTTATACCATGGACAAGGGCTATCTGGAAATACTCAAACTCATTTAGATTAATAGATCTTTCAATGGGTTCGCTTATCAACGCCACAGTCTTTTTGATTTTGTATTTTAGTATTTCTTTTGTACAAAAAAACAAAATGGATATTGGTGGGTTTGTGCTGGTGGTTGGTTTTCTGGGAAGCTTTGCTCCCAGAATTTGGGATTTGATCTGGAGCATTCGAGATATTGCCAAACACTATGCAGATATTGAGAGATACTTTGGAATTCTTGATAATCAAATCAAAATCAAAGACCCCAAAAAAGCTGTTGAAAAATATTCTGTTGATGGGGAAATTAAGTTTGAAAATGTCACTTTTTATTATGATAAAAGAGAAAAGCCAGCTGTTGAGAATATAAACTTACACATCCGTCAGGGCCAGTCCATTGCTCTGGTTGGTAGAAGCGGGGTTGGCAAGACAACTCTGGTTAAACTTCTGATGCGTTTTTACGATCCAACAAGAGGGAGAATCACAATTGACGGCATTGATATTCGAAACTTTACAAAAAGTAGACTGCGTTCATTTATAGGGGTTGTGCCTCAGGAACCGATTTTATTTGATAACACTATCGCCTACAACATCTCTTATGCCAAAGAAAACGCCAGCCTAAAAGAAATCAAGGCAGCTGCCAAACTGGCAAATATTAATCCTTTTATAGAAGGTCTACCTGAAAAATACCAAACACGAGTTGGTGAGCGTGGGATAAAGCTTTCCGGCGGACAAAAACAAAGAATAGCCATTGCCAGAATGATTTTGGCAGACCCTCAAATAATTATTTTTGACGAGGCCACAAGCCAACTTGACAGTGAATCTGAAATACTCATCCAAGATGCAATCTGGAAAGCTGCCAAAAACAAAACAATGATAATCATCGCCCATAGACTTTCAACTGTTGTCAGAGCCGATAAGATTGTTCTTTTGGAAAAGGGAAAAATTAAAGAAATTGGCAGTCACAGGGAACTGATTGCCAAAAAGAAGGGTCTTTACAAAAGATTCTGGGAGCTTCAGATTAGAAGCTGATTATTCTTGATCACACTACGCTTTAAATCCAAAAGTTAAGGAGTTTTTATTTTCATTGCAGTAATTTAAACTATAGCAAATATGCGAAGAAAAAAGTATTTCAAAACCATAAAAGGCCAAAAAATTCCTCTGCCTGCCTTTTTTCCTGATGCCACGAAAGCTGTAGTGCGAACCTTGGACAGTTTGGATTTAGTTAATACCAAAACTTTAGGGATTCTCGTCAACACCTACCATTTATACAAAAATATAAACACCAAAACTTTAGAAAAATTTGCAGGAATTGGTGGCTTTATGAGTTGGAAGGGCGCAATCATTTCTGATTCGGGTGGTTTTCAGGTCATGACATTAGCCAAAAGGCCGGGAAGAAAAGGAAAAATTTTCGATGAGGGAGTTTTTTTTGTTGACAAAAATAATCAAAAAACTCTGTTTACCCCCAAAGACTCAATTGAATACCAGATGAAACTGGCTACCGACATGGTAGTTGTATTGGATGACTTTACTCCCCCGAATGCCGGAAGAAAGGCAGCCCAAGAAACTGTTGATAGAACCGTACTTTGGGCAAAGAAATCCAAAGAGGTATTCGAAAGTTACTGTCAAAGATTCAACATCGTAAAAAGGCCTTATTTATTGGGAGTAGTCCAGGGAGGAGATTTTAAGGATTTGCGAAAACAGTGCATCGAAAGACTTTGTGAGATTGGGTTTGACGGACTTGGATTTGGGGGCTGGGCAATAAACGCAAAAGGTGTGCTTGACTTGGAGCTCTCGCAATTTATTGCAGACAACACCCCTAAAGACTATTTGCTTTATGGACTGGGGATTGGAAAACCTGAGGATATTGTGAAATTAACAAAAATGGGCTATCAGATATTTGACTGCGTTTTGCCAACACGAGATGCGCGGCATGGAAGACTTTACATTTACAACAGCACTTCAATTGATAAAATTAGCCTTTCAGGAAATTTTTATTCATATTACAAACCCGATAGAATCAAATATTTTCAAGATAAAAAACCCGTGTCAGAAGCCTGCGATTGTCTACTTTGTAAAAACTACTCCAGAGGCTATCTTGCCCATCTTTTTAGGATTAAAGAAACCACTGCTTTGCGTCTGGCCACAATTCACAATCTTCGTTTCTACTCACTTTTGATTGAGAAAATCCGCTCAAAAACGGATGTTAAAGTCCAAAACCGGCACCGAAAGCCCTGACTCACCAAGATTGACTTCGGTTAAATCGTTGTTAAGTTTGTCAACACTCTCCTCTATTTTTTGTAATTTTGGGTCTCCCACGTATTCTGAGGGATTTTTTATCTCAGGAGTTGGAGTTGCAATCACAACCGGGGTCGGAGTTGGTATAATCTTTACCCTTCTTCTGATAGTTTTTACAAAAGAGACAACAAACGTGGCCACAAAGCAAACAATAATAACTATTATGGCTATTAATAAAACTTTTTTTAATTTAGGGTCCAAAGAGTTAAATATCGGAATCGATTTAATCTTTGTAATTATCTCCCCCAGCTTTTCTCTCAGATTTACAGACTTTAACTGATCTGATAACTTCTCCATACTTATCAATCGGCAGTTTTTATTTCTTTAACTATTTCTTTCATATAATTTTGGGCTTCTTTTAAATATTGAAGCGACTCCTCCAAACGAAAGCGCTCTTCATAATAAAGATTTAGCCTCTGGGAACTGGGCGCTTTAGAAAGACGAATGGCAATATTTCTGGCTTCCATCTCTTTATCATCACTTCTTGTAAATTTATTCTCTACCGCCAATATCCAGCGTTCTATTACACTTGTGTCTTTTTTGCCACTTTGGCGTACCTCTGAAACAAATTGTTTCAGCTCGTCAAAAACACTTTTTGCAGACTCTCTGACCAGACTTGCTTTTGCAAACATAATTTCGCTTAAAATTTCGTAGGTAACCCCCTCTGTCAGGGGAAAACGAATTTTTGCTTCATCAGAATCGGCAAATAAATCCTCCAAAGTTGCGGCACTTGTAAGAATGTCCTTGTGTTTTAAGTGCCAAGAAACCTCGGTGTCGATTCTTGCATAAAACCCATCCCTTACTGTGTCCGAAATTCCTCGGACTTCAGCTAATTTCATCCGAAGCATTGTCAAATAAGTGATAACAACCTCGTCTCGGGCCTTGAGCATTTCAAGGGTTGCCTCTTTTGCTTTGTTTTGGGAGATCAAGGTTTTAGCCTGTAAATATTCACTTCTGGCCAGTTGGTAGTTGGCATAAGCCTTTTTATAAATTTCCATATTATAAATGTAGTCTTTGCGGGCTCTTTCGAAATTAAAGGGTTCCTCGGTTGGTATGGGGGTAGCTTCTTGGGCAAAACTCGCAAAGGGAATATATAAACCAAGCAAAAACAGCAATAAAAAAGATATTAAAAACTTTTTCATTAATAGCTTATCTTCATTCTACCACTGCTGTAAGTCACTTCAAATCCATTAAGCGACTTAATCTGGACTTTGTAAAGGTTTCTTCCTCTCCAAAGATAAATTCTGGGGGAAATGACAAGCTTAGCAGTTGAATTATTGATACTTGTAAGCTCGCTGCCGGCAACTGCAATTTTATTTGTATCATCCCATAATCTGGCAAATACCTGACCGTTTCCATGAGCAACCGAAAGGTAAGCTTCCCATTCAATATAGGCATTTTGTCCATAGTCATTCTCGATATCTATATAGGCTCCCGAATCTGTAACATCTACCCAATTTGTACTGGAAGTTTTAAAAGTTGTCCCCAGGGGGATATAGGTTGTCTGAAGTTCCTGTTTTTGACTAGGAATTGAAACAGTAGGTTTTGTCGCCGAAACTGTCGCCAAGGCTTGGTCAAAATAAGCCTTCAGAGCATCCAACTGAGCCTGAATGTCCGAGCTTTCCTGAGTGTCACTTTCTAAATTCTCTTCGAAGGCATCAACTGCCTTTTGATTAACGATATCCTCGGGTTTGGATAAAGATTGTAAATTTTTGGTTTCTTGATAAAGAAGAAAGACGGATACTGCAAGAACAGCCAACGCAGTTACCACAAAAAACTTAAAAATTGTTTCTCTCATTTAGCAGGTCTTACCAAGGTACCAGTTGGTGTATCCAAAATTTTTACATTTTCTTCTCTTTCAATTTTAATACGAATTTCATCAGCTTTTTCAAATTCCCCGGCGCGCCTTAACTCTTCCCTTTGGCGAAGTAATTCTTGAGCCTCCTGGGATAATTCTGCCTTGGTATTTCCGACATCTCTTAATCTAAGGCCTAAGACCTCGTCAAAGCTTAAAAGTAAATCGTATTTGTCCTCCGAGGGGATGTTGCTTTTAACCAAACTCCAAACTCCAGCCAAAGCCTTGGGGATATTCAAATCAAGTATCAGGCTCTCTGTAAACATTTTCTGAAAATCCTCTAGCTTGTGAAGCTTTTCCGCTGACAGTGCAGTTCTTCCTTCCCTAAAGGAGGCTAGGTGGCTTCGCAGTTTATTAAGTGCAATTTGTGAAGCTTTTAAAGAATCCCAGTTGAAATCCAAACCCTTGCGGTAGTGAGAAGTAAGAATAAGATAGCGCAAGGACAAAGGATCATAACCTTTCTCAATCAAATCCTGCACCGTGAGAATATTTCCTAAGCTTTTGCTCATCTTTTGGCCATTAAAGATAAGCCAGGCGTTGTGTAACCAATAAGTGGCTGTTTGGTGACCAAAAGCCCCAAATGCCTGAGCTATTTCATTAGTATGATGAACGGGAATGTGCTCAAGTCCACCTGTGTGAATATCAAATCTTTCCCCTAAGTACTTGACGCTCATCGCCGTACACTCGATATGCCAGCCGGGAAATCCCCTTCCCCAAGGACTATCCCACTGCATAACGTGGTTTGGCTGGTTCGTCACCCAAAGTAAAAAATCCCAAGGGCTTTTCTTTTCAGGGTCAACCTCAACCCTAACCCCTGCTTCTTGCTTTGTCAAATCAAGCCTTGCAAACTTAGCATAATCAGGAAACTTTGATGTATCAAAAACCAATCCCGTTTTGGTCTGGTAGGTGAAACCTCGTGACTCTATTTTCTTAATCAATTCAATCTGGTCTTCAATATGATCAGTAGCCCTACATAAAACATCGGGTTTTTGGATATTCAAAAGTTCCAGACTTTCCAAAAATTGCTTTATATACTTATCCGCAACTTGCCAGACCGTAAGCCCCTCACGTCTGGCCCCTTTTTCCATTTTATCCTCCCCACTGTCCTCATCAGAAGTCATGTGCCCCACATCGGTGATATTCATCACCCATTTGACCTTATAACCTAAAAATTTCAAAAATCTCACCAAAACATCCCATTGAACATAGGCAAACATATGCCCAATGTGTTGGTTCCAGTAAACCGTTGGCCCACAGGAGTAAATACCAACCTCATCCTTTCTTAGTGGCTTGAATTCCTCAATCTTTTGGCTTGCGGTATTGTAAAGTTTCATAAACTTACTATATCAAAAAAAGCGCTTAAAAGCTTAAGTTTAATGATATTTTTCTTCGACATAAAATTAAAAAAGCTCCCTTGAGGGAGCTTGTCCAACAAAAACTAATAAAACTCCCTCATTCACAAAGGGAGCAAGAACAAGAAATTACCTTTTCTTTATGCATTGAAAAATGATAACATCTCAAAACCCACAAAATCAATACTTTAAACTCACCCTGTTGGCGGAAGGCGGGTTTCGACTCTGGCTTTGAGACTTTGGATTTTTCTTTCTATCGCTCCCAAGAACCTTCTTGACGGACGTGGGGTTGGTTCCGGTAGGGGTGGCTTTTCCTGCATTTGTGCCCTGCTTTCAGCTTCGACTTTTTGGGCTTCTTGTGCTTTTCTGATTTTTTCTTCTTGGGCAATTTCTCTTAGTTCTTCCTGAAGATACGTTAGGCGCCTTCTTGTTTCCTGACTTTCTGCCTGATCACTTGCAGTCCCTGTGGATAGCTCAGTGGATGACTGGGGTTGCCCTTGTGGCTGATCAGTTTGGAGTTTCTTCTCTTGACCCAGAATCTGACCTTTTGCAGTTTTGACCAGCTCCCCTGTTTCTTCCTGTATCTGTTTAGCAACAGCCTTGGCAACCTGTTTGGTCATCTTTGCGGGAATCATAACAACCTTCTCCCTTCTATGGCTTCGCTTAAGGTTATCTCATCCGCAAACTCCAAGTGCGCTCCGGTTGGTATCCCAACACCCAAACGCGTAACTTTTAAGTTGAAATTTTTAGCTTTTAGTTTTTTGAGAATGTACATAGCTGTTGCTTCTCCTTCCATTGTGGGATTGGTTGCAATAATAACCTCTTTGACTTTTCCAATTTCGCCATTACCGCCACTCACTCTTTTAAGCAAATCTTCTATATAAATCTCATCAGGGCCAATGTTTTCCAAAGGATTTATGGCTCCGTGTAATACATGGTAAACTCCATTGAATTTCCTTGTTTTTTCAAATGCCAAAATATCCAAGGGTTGCTCAACAACCAAAATCACGCCTTTGTCCCGTCTTCTATCCTCACAAATTTCACAGGGGTCTTTTTCTGATACATTTTTACAAATTGAGCAAAGAATGGTTTTGACTTTTAGCTCACTTATCGCCTGGGAAAACTCGTCAAGCTCGCTTTGGGGAACATGCAACAAATAGTACACCAGGCGTTGAGCTGTCTTTGGCCCAATTCCAGGAAGTCTCTCAAAAGCCTCAATCAGACGTACTAGTGGCGCAGCTATCTTCATAATCCTTCTATTCTATCAAAACTAGCCTTACTGGAAAACTATTTCAAAAATTGCTGCTGTGTTTGGTGAGAACGTCTGCAAAGTTTGCCATTCGCTAGAGGTGGTTGTAATACGCTCCTCTTTTGTCTCTCCCAAAAAGCTGATTCTGCGAAAAAGAAAATTTTGAGAAGGAAGGTTGATAAATTTGATTGGCACCTGCTCGTAATGACTGTCTTGGGGATCGTAATTGACTACCAAAAGTCTAGTTACACTGCCAATTCTTTTGGCAAAGCTTTTCACCCAAGAGCCCTGTCCTGTGACTGGAATTACACTTCCCATCATCCTATTCATAAAATCAATTGCTTTGTAACGTGGTTTTTCTTCTGGTTCTCCATGCTTTTCGTGGGTTAATATCCCCCATCTGCCCCAATACTTTTGAGGCGAGGGCCCATCTTTAATTTCAAAGATAAAAGAGCTCTTGAGATTATCTTCCAAAATTGCACTTGTGGCAATACTATGGATGGCCGAAAGTTTTCCGTCATAGGCAGGATTGTTGTTGCTATCTAACCCAAGCTCTGAGACTATAAATTCGATATTTCTAAATTCGGGAAAAAATTCTATCCAAGCCTTGGCATTTTGAATATCCTCTTCGAAATCCCTCAAGTCCTCCGAGTATCTGTGCCAAGAATAAAAATCAACTCTTAAATTATTATCGGCAACAAAGCGAAAAAAATTGTCAAACCAATTTTTATAAAGGGCAGTTGTTGCTGGGCCGCCAATTTTAAAAGGAAGAGTACCAGTTGCCCTTTGGGCTGCGAGGGCGCTCTCTCTGTAAAGCTCAAGGTAATTTTTCTCGCCTCTGAGTTTAAAGTCCCCAAAAAGATCAGGTTCGTTCCAAACTTCATAGTAAACATCAGATATTGCAAGGCCGTTGGTGCCGCTAACGTGCTCAATTGTTTTTTGTACCAACTCCCCCCACTCATTCCAAGAAGCAGGCAGACCTACCTCGCTGTCTGCAGAAAACGCAGGTGGCATGTAAGAAAGTACGATAAAAGGCTTTGCTCCGGTATTTGTAATATCAGAAAGCAATCTGTCAAGGCGCTCCCAACTAAACACAAGATTTCCTGAAGGAGGCTTTTTTACAACACCCCAAAAATCATAAACATGATCTACTCTTATATATTGTGGAGTTAGGGCAGCTATCTTACCAACAACTGCTGAAAGAGTCTTCTCGTTTACCTCCTCTCCTCCTTGGGCCAAATTTTTCCAAACAAAATTAGATGGCTTATCAATCCCCCCGGAAATATCAACTACAAGATTGGCAAAAGTTCCCTTGGCGCGGGCGAAGTAAGTTGCAGCATTTTTTAATGCATAAACAGTAAGAGGAATAGCTACAACCTGAAGCAGTAATATAGAAATTTGAAGTAGTTTCGACTTTTTTAGGACAGACATCAACTTTACGCTCCACCTAGCCCCCCGAGAAGACCAGATAACCCCTTCTCCTCAAGCATTTTCTTTGCAGCTTTCTTTTGAACTTCTTTGAATGCCCTGTTTATAGCCTCGGTAATTTCTGGTTCATCCTGACCGCTTTTCTGAATATAGACAACTTTTAGGTCGGCCGAGACTTTTACTTTAACTTCCCCAAGTTCCACAGTCTCAGTTATCTGGGAAAGATCCCTTTGGAGCTTTTTCATTTCTCCGCGCATTTGAAGAAGTTTTTGTCCTTGTCTGAGTTTGTCGAACATGGTTAATTTCCAAAAATTTCTTTAGCAACCTCAATTATATCTTTCTTTGTGACCTGGGTCAAAGTATCCTTTGGAGTTTTTTCTTTCCCTACCAAAGTATAGCTAACACGAACCGGCACACCCATAACCTTTTTTACAACTTCCTCTAAAGTTTTGCGACTATTCACTGTTTCAAGCCGCTCTTTATGAAAGCGGTAGTAAACCCCAAGCGTAAGCGTTGACCCATTAAAATCGAGAGGTTTTGCTGCTCTTAAAAGAGCCTCGACTGAAGTGTTTTTGGATTTAACAAAAGAGAGTATCTTACTCCAAAGCTCGGGGTCTAATTTGTCCTTAGTTTTATCAGGATTAAAAGAAACTGGTTTTAAAGAATTTTTTGTCTTTTTGCACCATAAGACAATCGCAATCTCAAGAGGAAGTTGAGGAATGACACTAAAGACGGTTTCCTTTCTTGCTTTTTGCAGAATCTCAAGAATATCCAAAATTTCTTCTTCGGAATAATCAACAAGGTCTTCCTCTCCAATACCTTTTTTGGCCAGCAGGGCTTTTTGAAATCGCTCTAATAAATAATCTAGAAAATTAACTATATTTTCTCCATGTGCGACCATCTCCTCAATTTTTATCAATAACTTTTTGACATCCCTTTTGTGTAAAAGGTTTATCGCCTCCTCAATACTCACATTCCCAAATATGCCCAGAAGTTTATCTGCAATTTCTTTGTTGATATTTTTGGATTCAAGCGCAAGCTGTTCCAGAAGTTTAGCTGCGTCGCGAAAGGAGCCTTCTGATGCCAAAGCAATCTGTTCATAAACCTCTTTTTCAACTTTCAGTTTTTCTTTTTTGGCAATTCTGGTTAGCTGCCTTGTTATCTCCTCTTTATTGGCTTTTGTAAAAATGATATTGGTTAATCTTGAGCGGATGGTTGCCGGAAGTTTCTCGGGATTTGTGGTTGCTAGGATAAAATACACATGTTCAGGAGGTTCTTCAAGAGTTTTCAAAAAAGCATTTGCAGCCTCTGTAGTCAACATATGGGCTTCGTCTATAATGTAAACTTTTTTTCTTGCTTTTGCCGGTGCAAGGGCTATTTTGTCACGAAGAGAACGAATGTCATCAATTCCACGATTACTGGCCGCATCAAGCTCAACAACGTCAAGGTTTCTGCTTTTTGTTATTAAGGTGCATTGTTCGCATTTATTACAAGGCTCCTTCCCCTCTTTTTCGCAGTTTAGTATTTTTGCCAAAATTCGCGCTGCCGAAGTTTTACCTGTTCCCTTGGGACCCGAAAACAAAAAGGCATGAGGTATATTCCCCGAATCAACAATTTTTCTTAATGTTTCGCGAACAGATTTTAAATCCAGCTCCTCAATAGTCTGCGAACGGTGTTTCAAATAAAAAGTCATAAAGTTAATTATCAGTTTCCAATTTACAATGAATTCTCAATAACATAATTTTCTAGTTTGATAAATTAAGTAATTGGTAATTAATTAAAAATTGTAAATTGTTACTAGTAAATTATTAATTTACTCATGGTGTCTTCCCAATAAATGCAAGGCTCCGTGTTTTGCCAATTCACAAACAACCTCATCCAAAAGTTTTCCTTTCTTTTTAGCTAATTCAACAGCCTGAGGATAAGAAATTACAATTTCCCCAAGATGAATCTTGCCATCAGGAGGATAGATAAAAGGCTTTTTGGTTTCACTTGCGGGAAAAGACAAAACAGGGTGGCTAGAAGCAAGGTTTGGTGGCTCGGTAAAATACTTTTGCACAAGAGAGGTTACTTTTTTTCTACCCACAACGGCTACTGAGACTTCGCTTTCAGAAACTATCCCCTCTTTTTCCAAAAGCTTTCTAAGAGCTGCTCTTACTTTCTTTGCAGAAACTGGATAGTTTGATTGCTTATAAACGCTTACACTAATCATAAAAAAATTTTTTTATGCTCGAAAATTTACTTTTTAAAGTTGGTTTCTAATTTTCTTGGAAATTAAACTCATTTCTCCTTTTTTATATTTGTATTCTAATTTTTCAAACTCTTCCATTGCGTCGTTTGGATACCTCGGGATAACATGTACATGAGCATGGGGAACCTGCCAGCCAAGCGTTAAAAACATCATCCACTCTGCTTTCAGAGTCTTTTTGATTTTCAAAGCTATACTCTTGCAAACCTCAAAATACTCTCCAAAGTCGGGTATATCATAAGTCCAGCGGTAATGGACTTTTGGGATAACCAAACTGTGCCCCTTCGTATAAGGATTTATGTCCAAAAAAGCCAAATATTTTTTATCTTCATATATTTTATAGGCTGGAATTTCTCCTTTAACTATTTTACAAAAAACACAATCTTTCATTGGCTACCAGTATAATAATTTAACATTCTTTCTACAAGAGTTCGCAAATTGCTCTTGCAAGTTTTTGCGGATCATGCCGAACCAAACTTCTAACTAGGGTGTCTGATTTTGGTTTTTGATAGATTCTTTTTGATATCAAGGCTTTTCTCACAACAATTGGTCTTGCGGAATCACCCAAATCATCCTTGACTAAATCGGCTTTTTCCTCTTTATAGCGCTTTATAATATCCATGGGAAGATTTTTGCTTTTATTAACAAGACAATAATCCACTGATCCTTTGCCAATGTATTTTTCAACTACCTTAAGATGATCCCTTGCACCAAAACCGGCAGTCTGACCAAACTTAGTCATTAAATTAACCACGAACAACTTTTTGGCTTGTGAATCGCAGATAGCCTTTGAAATTCCAGGAACTACAAGGTTGGCAAGGATACTTGTATATAAATCCCCAGGACCCATAACTATCATATCTGCCGACTTAATTGCAGCAATTGCCTTGGGATTGGGAATAGCCTTTGGAAAAACTTCAAGTTCTATAATTTTATATTTTCCCAAAGCTTCGTTTGGCTCGTCTATAAAATGCTCACCCAAAACCTGTTGCCCGTTTTCATAGCGGGCAACAAGATGACAATTATCAAAAGTAACCGGAACTATCTTGCCTTTAATATCAAAAAGTTTACAGGTTTCCTCTATCGCTTTTTCTTGAGAACCATAGATATCAGCCAGAGCTGCCATAAAAAGATTGCCAAATGTCATTCCAGTTATACCTGTTCCTTGGTTGTATCTATAGATAAAAAGATTTCTTAGAAGGCTATTGGATCTTTCAGATGCAAGTGCAACTATGCACTGGCGGATATCAGAAGTTGGCAAAAGACCAAATTCGTCACGAAGAATGCGGTTGCTTCCCCCAGAATCGGTCATTGCAACAATGGCAGAAAGATGAAGGTTTTTGTATTTTTTTAAACCCGAAAGAGTAACAAAAAGTCCAGTCCCTCCACCAATGCAAACAACTTTTTTCATTTAGACTCTGTATCGATACATCAATACATTTGCTTTGATTAATAAGCCTGGGAAAAATACCAAATATATTGGGCTTTTTTACCACAATAAATACAAGAGCCTTTTTGTTTTTTGGCGTTAAGGGGTCTTAACCGTGTGGTTGCTTTTGTCTCCTTTTTAATTTTGGCCTCACAGGTTGGATTCTCGCACCAGAAAGCTTTAATTAGCCCTTTTTTGGTCTTCATAATTTTTTGAAATTCCTGATAGTTTTCTGCCTCAAAAATATTCTTATTTAAAAATTCTTTTGAATTTGCAAACATTTTTTCTTGGATTTTTCCCAGCATCTCTTCAACTTTTTTGGCAACATTTGAAAGCTCTAATTCTTCTTGGATAAAGTTGGAAAGGCGATAATTAAGAGTAAGAGTATTATTCTTCAATTCCTTGGGCCCAACTGTAACTCTAATTGGAATTCCTTTAATCTCCGCTTCGTTTACTTTCCAGCCAAAGCTTTTTTCTGAATCCGCATCAACGATTACCTCCCCGGGATATATTGAAGTAAAACTTTCAATCTCCTCCTTTACCTTTTTACAGAAGGCCAAAATCTCTGAATCTTCCTCCCCTAAAACCGGTATTATAACCACTTTTACTGGAGCCAGCTTTGGCGGAAGTACTAAGCCATGGTCATCACCGTGCAACAAGATTAACCCGCCAATCGAGCGCGTAGATAGCCCCCAAGAAGTCTGATAAACATATTTTGTATTTCCATCCTTGTCTTGAAATTTGATATCAAAAACCTTGGAAAAATTATCACTCAGGTGATGAGATGTCCCAGCCTGCAAGACTTTGCCCTCCGGCATCAAAAGTTCCACGGTATAAGTATGATGAGCGCCGGCGAATTTCTCGGCGTCGCTTTTTATTCCCAAAAGTCCCTCTATTGCAAAAACTGATTTATAAAGGTGGTCATAGGCATAAAGAGCATCCAAAGCCATTTGTTCGGCTTCATCGTAAGTGGCGTGGGCTGTGTGCCCTTCTTGCCATAAAAACTCCAAAGTTCGCAAAAAAAAGTAGGTTCTTTTCTCCCAGCGGACAACATTACTCCACTGGTTTACTTTTAGAGGGAGATCTCGCCATGAAGAAATCCACTTTGAGAAAGTTTCATACATGATTGTCTCAGAAGTAGGTCTGACAACCAAAGGTTCTCTAAGTTTTTTACCACCTCCATGAGTAACAACTGCCAGCTCTGGTGCAAAGCCTTTAACGTGCTCTTTTTCTCTTTTCAGAAAACTCATCGGAATAAAAAGAGGAAAATAAGCATTCTCAACGCCTAATTTTTTGAGGGATTGATTAAACTCCCTTTGAATATTTTCCCAGATGGTGTAACCATATGGCCGGATAATCATCGTACCTCTTACTGGCCCATAGTCAGCAAGTTTGGAAAGTTGTATTACTTCTGTATACCAGAGGGGTGTGTTTTTGCTTTTGGGGGTTAGATATCTTTTCTCCATCAATCCAAAATATAGCAAATTATGTCGAAAATTGCTATGGAGATTCAGGTATCATATTTTCAACAAAAGTCGAAATAGACCCAGACTTAATAAGTTTTGGAACTTCTTTACTGGTTAATGCCAAAAGTAAAAGCAATAAAAGCGCAATACCTATTGTGTTTACAGCTGATTCAACTTTTGGTAAAACCTTTCTGCCAAAAATTGCCTCTGCTGTGATAAACACAAACCTTGCTCCGTCTAAGGGCGGAAAGGGAACTAAATTTAAAAGAGCAAGGTTTAGAGAAATTAGTCCTGCCAAATTCAAAACTGGCACCAAGCCATACTGAACAGCATATGCCAGAAGTGCGGTTATTCCCAATGGTCCCACAACTCCCTGGGGAACCTGACCTTCTGTCAAATCAACAAAAACTGAAATCAAACCAATCACAACCATCTTACTTATAACCACTGTCTCACGAAATCCGTAATAGAGGGCAACAAAAGGCTTTTGCCAGTTTGGCGGAATTAAAAGTCTGACTGAGGTCACCTCCACTCCAAGAAAACCCTGTCCTTCCTCGGGGTTTTCGCGCGTAGTAACTTTAATGGGCAAGGTTTCAATCTTACCGTTGGTCAGCCTTTCAATTGAAAGTTCTATTTCTTTACCTTTCTTTTCTTCCATCAAAGCCCTAAACTCACTACTTAACTTGACCTTTTCTCCATCAACACTTCTTATGATATCTCCAACCTTTAATCCATTTTTCTCTGCAGGAGAATCCTTCTCAACTGATACAATCCTTACTTCTCCTGTTTCCTCCGGTATCCCTTTAAATGAATAGATAAAGTAAACAACACTAAAACAGCCAACAGCAAAAAAATAATTCATGATTATTCCAGAAAGAGCTACCAAAATTCTTATCTTTTTGGGTTTTAAAAAAAAGGCTTTTTTCTTGTATTTAACTCCCTCTTCGGACTCTCCATGCAGCCTCACAAAGCCACCAATTGGCAAAAGATTAACCGAATAAATTGTCTCGCCAATTTTTTTTCCAAAAACTCTTGGAGGAAGACCTATCCCAAATTCCTCAACCCAAATTCCACTTTTTTTTGCGGCGATAAAATGCCCAAATTCGTGAACGAGAATAAGAATTGAGAGAATAACAATTGCCAAAATCAAAAACACTCCCCAACTCATACACTTAAGTATTATAATAAACTTACCTTTAACATGCTACTATCTCAAAAAGTCGAACTTTCAAAACTGATAATTGAGTTTGCAATTACCAAATATCCAAAAATTTTTGCCGCGGTTTCTTTTGGTAAAGATTCAAGAGTTCTAATAGATTTAATCTTACCTCTTAAGAAAAATTTTCAATTTATTTTTATTGACACGGGTTACGAATTTCCGGAAACCCTAAAGTTTGCCAAGAAACTCCAAGCTGAAACCAAAATGAATCTGAAAATTATAAAGCCCACTAAGGATGATATTAAACAAATAAACAAGGAATATAAAGGAAAATTTATTAAAGACGACCAATATAAATGTTGCGCCATGAAAATCCCAGCCATTGAAAGAATCCTACCCAAATACAACGCTTGGATTACGGGACTTAGGAGAGATGAAACAAAATACCGGGAAGGAATTAAAATTATTGAAAAGGGCAAGATAGTTAAGATAAACCCCATTGCCTTTTGGACAAAAAATGACATCTGGAAGTATATAAAGACAAACAAACTTAGTTACCATCCGCTTTACGATAAAGGGTACACTTCTTTGGGCTGTCAACCATGCACAACCAAGGGCAAAATAAGAGAAGGCGGAGGAAGACAGGGTCAATTCGAAAGAGCAGGCCGTTTTGTGGGAACAAAAAATCAAAGTCAAGAATGTGGACTACACACGCGTTTTTGATTTAGGAGGTTAGAATCTCTTGCTTTTTTGCTTCAACAGTCTCATTGATTCTGCCTATAAATTCATCGGTTATCTCCTGAATTTTTTTCTCCTGAGAAAAACGCTCATCTTCGGAGATTTCCTTTGACTCAAAAGCGCTTTTGATATTTCTCATTGCATCTCCTCTTACCTGCCGTATCATAATTCTGCCATTCTCGGCTTTGGTTGATAAAAGTTTTACATAGTTTTCCCTGTCTTCTGTAGTCAAGGGAGGCAAGGTAATCCTAATAACATTTTCTTGGATAACTGGATTCAAACCAACATTGGCAGCCAAGATTCCCTGTCTTATTTCACCAATAATGGATTTATCCCAGGGTTCAATAAGAATGCTTCTAGAATCAGTGATGGAAATAGTGGCCAACTCAACAACTTTCAATTTTTGGCTGCCGCCATAAACTTTTACTTCTATATTCTCAACAAGCGAAGGAGTGGCTCGACCTGTACGGACAGTGGCTATGTCGCCAGCAACAAGATTCAAAACCTCCTGCATCTTTTTTCGCACTAAGTTCTCATCCATGGGAGTTATTTGCCAATTTCTATGCGGCAAAATCTTCCAATTCTCACGTTTTCCCCTGTTTTGGCAATTATACTCTTTATCAAATCAGCCACCTTTTGTTTTGGATCTTTTATAAACTCTTGGGCCAAAAGTTCTTTTTCATTTTTAGCATTCATGGAGGCTACTTGCATTGCCAAGTCATTAGCAAGTTTAGTAAATAGCTTATTTCGAGCGACAAAATCGGTTTCGCACAAAAGTTCAACCAAGCTCGCCACCTTGTTAGTGTGATGAATATAAGCAACAACTACTCCTTGGCTGGTCTTTCTATCAGCTCTTTTGACTGCTTTTTCAAAGCCTTCCTTCTTTAAAACCTCTAAAGCTTTTTTCTCGTCCTGATTAAACTCCTCCAAAACCTTTTTTACCCTGATAACAGGGGCGCCAGTCTCTTCTCTAAGCCGCGAAATTAATTTGATATTTAGTGCCATTTATTTTTTAGACTTAAACTTCTTACCCTTCCGGGCATCTGTTATTGCTTGTTCAATAAGAGAAAGCACAAAATCCAAGGCCTTTGTCGCATCATCATTCATCGGTATTGGCCAGGTCACTTTGGTTGGATCAGCGTTTGAGTCAACCACCCCCACAACTGGTATCTTCTTTTTAAGAGCTTCGGTAAGTGCACCAGATTCTTTATGTGTATCAATAATTATGAGCAAATCAGGAAGCTTAGTCAACTTTGAAATACCTCCAAATTTATCTTCTAGCTTTTTGATTAGACGGGTTTTTAAAAGACGTTCTCTTTTGGTCAGTTGATTGTATTCACCCTTTTGCATTTTTTCTTTTAATTCAGCGAGTTTTTTTATGGATTTTTGAAGCTGGTCAAAGTTGGTAAGCGTTCCACCAAGCCAGCGATTAGTCACATATGGATAACCCGTTTGCTCAGCTACTTTTTGTAACTTTTCTTTTACTTGCTTTTTAGTACCCACAAAAAGGATGATTTTACCTTTCTTGACCGCCTCTTGAATTGCAGAGAGTGCTTCTAAAAGAGCCTGTCTTGTTTTCACCAAATCAAAAATATGCACACCCTGTTTCTCTCCATAGATAAATGGTGCCATTTTGGGATTCCAGCGCCTAGTTTGGTGGCCAAAATGCGCCCCAACTTCAAGTAGTTTCTCAAGTGATATATCTATTTCTGTCATTACAACTTCCTCCTTATGACCTCCACCCATCAGAAGAAATCAGGAGGCTAAGCTGACGGGTGTGTGTTATATATAATATTATACACAAGCTAAGATTAAATTTTCAAGCAGACAGGTAATTGTAACAGGGCCGACTCCGCCGGGAACCGGGGTGATAAAGGCGGCTTTCTTAACTACTTCGCTAAATAAAACATCCCCTTGAGGCGAACCAACATCTATTACAATACTGCCTTTTTTAACCATTTCCCCTCTGATAATGCCCGGCTTTCCTGTGGCGCTTACTAGAATATCAGACTTAATTGTGCAGGCTTTTAGGTTTTTGGTGCTGCTATCACATTCCACTGTCTTGTATCCAAGCTTTTTTAACTGCCTCACAAGTGGCTTCCCAACCATGCCGGTCGAACCAACAACAGCAATAGAAGGCAGTAGTGGATAGGCATTAGGTAATAGAGATTTTGCATAGTTGATAATTTCGATAACGGCTTTACTGGTTGGATGAAGGTAGGGACTGTCGTCTTGGAGGCCGTCAACGTCTTTTTCGGGGGCAATTAAGTTGATCAGTTTGGTAGTCATGGGCTTTAGTTTTGGAGGCAGCGGAAGCTGAATCATGATTCCATCAACCGCTTTATCCTCATTCAATTTTTTTATCGTATCGATGTATCGAGACATCGATACAGTGTTTGGGGGAAATTTCTTGATTATAACTTTTGCGCCGACGCGCCCGGCCGCTTTTTGTTTTAACGAAACATAAAGCTTACTGGCCGGGTCCTCACCTATTAAAATAGACACAAGGCGCGGGGTTTTGTTAAGTCTGTAAATTTTATCTCTGATTTCTATTTCTTTTTTGGCTGCAAATGTTCGCCCATCAAAAACAATTGCCATAATGAGGATATTTTAAGGCACTGGGAAGGATTTAGAAAGTTTTTTAACCTCTTGTGCTATTCTCTTATAAAATTTGTCCTTTGTTATTTGGATTTTGAATTTTTTTAAATACTCCTGTCTTTTATCCTTGTCTTCTGGAATTTGCTTTTCGCCCAAGTGATTTAAAACTTCTATAATCCAGTCTGAAATTTTGTCTATTTGAGGTTCTTTCATACCCCGGGCAGTTATGGCAGGAGTACCCAAACGCAGGCCAGAAGGATAGAATGCAGAGCCTGTATCACGAGGGACCGTATTCCTGTTACAGATTATCCCCGCCTCCTCAAGCGCCCAAGCTGCAAACCAACCGTTTATCTTTTTTGAGCGAAGGTCAACCAAAACCAAATGCTTATCCGTGCCGCCGCTGACAATATCAAAATCGCTTCCTAAGAGATTTTTTGCCAGTCTTTTGGCATTTTTAATTGTTTGTATGGCATATTTTTTGAAAGCTATCGACCTTGTTTTCTCAAGGGCTATAGCAATTCCTGCAATTGTGTGAATATGCGGCCCACCCTGAAGACCGGGAAAAACCGAAGAATCAATCGCCTCCTCCAAAGCATTCCTGCAAATTATTATTGCACCTCTTGGGCCGCGAAGGGTTTTGTGGGTTGTCATGGTTACCACATCTGCCCAAGGGAATGGAGAGGACAGTGCTCCGCCTGCAACAAGACCAGCCTCATGGGCTATATCCGCCATGTAATATGCACCTGCCGCATGTGCAATTTTGGCAAGAACTTTATGTTTGATATCTCTGGGGTAAGCAGTTCCACCCGAAATAATCAATTTTGGCTTAACTTTTTTAGCAAGGCGGGCAATTTCGTCATAATCAAAAACATTGGTTTTTGGGCTTACGTGATAGAAGTGAATATCAAAAATTTTGGAAACCAGCGTGACCTTTTTATCTGTAGTATGCCAGCCGTGGGAGAGGTGCCCACCTTCGGGTAGATACATTGCCATTATCCGATCTCCGGGACCTAGTAGCGCGTTATAAACAGCCAAATTTGCGGGACAGCCTGAAAGGGGCTGGACATTTGCTCTCCATTTGGCTTCGGACAAACCAAACGCTCTAAGGGCTCTTTTTTCACACAAAGATTCAATTTCATCAACTACCTCCATCCCTTGATAATATCGTTTACCCGGTTGACCCTCGGCATATTTTTGCATCAATATAGAACCAACAGCCCTGCGAACTTCGGGGTAAGTGTAGTTTTCCGAAGGAATCATCATCAAAGTTTCTGATTGCCTTTTGCTCTCCTTGTCAATTAGCTTAAAGATTTTATCCATTTGAGTGATTCCTTAAAAACCTCTTCAATCGATTTTGATGCATCGATAATTCTCCATATTTTAGAGTATTTTTTGGAAAGCGCTAGATATCTTTTTCTCACCTCTTGATGAAAGACAATATCTTTTACATCATACCTATCTAAATCTTTCTGTCCAGCTTTCCTTTGCAAACCAATTTTGGGATTAAGGTCATAGTGCAAAACCAAATCCGGTAGTAAACCCCCTGTCGCTATTACATTTAACTTCTCTACTGTCTTTTCAGATATACCATCTGACCCCTGATAAGCGTAGGTTGAAAACCAGTATCTATCCAAAACTACTGTCTTCCCCTTGGTAAGCTGTGGGATAATAACTTCCCGGACAAGGTTTGCCCGGGATGAAGAGTAAGCCAAAACCGAAGCGTAAGGATTTACTTTATAATTGTGAATTCCCTGAACCGCATCTCTTATTTTTTCGCCAAAAGGGGTTCCTCCCGGCTCCCTATAAAATTTCCAGCAGGGAAAGCGTTTTTTGAGTTTTTCAAACTGAGTTGTCTTGCCACAGCCGACTCCTCCTTCTAAAACTATAAATCTACCTTTTTTCATGATAATCTACTATAATATACCAGCTTATAAATGCCAGAGTCTAATCAGCTTGAGGTTGAGTATCTAAATCTTATTCGCGACATTCTCAAAAACGGCGTTAAAAGCAGAGACAGAACCGGAACTGGAACAATTAAAGTCTTTGGCAGAATGCTAAAATTTAACCTTTCTTCCGGTTTCCCACTTTTAACCACCAAAAAAATGTTCATAAAGGGGATAATTTATGAACTATTGTGGTTTATCAAAGGAGACTCAAACATACGCTTTCTTGTCAAAAACGGAGTGAATATCTGGAATGAATGGCCTTTCCAAAAGTATCTTAAGGCTAATAAATTAGAAAAAAAATATCCTAAATACTCTCAGTCTTGGAAAAACAAACTAGAAGAGTTTGTTGAAAAAATCAAAAACAATGAAAAATTTGCCCAAAAATGGGGAGATTGCGGACCGTTCTATGGAGTTCAATGGCGAAATTTCAACGGATTCGACCAGCTTTCCTGGGTGATTAAGGAGATTCGCAGAAACCCCGACTCACGAAGATTGATTGTTAATGCCTGGAATGCCCCTTTAATTGACAAAATGGCTCTTCCTCCTTGCCATGTGATGTATCAGTTTCAAATTAGCAAAGATAAACTAAACTGCATGATGTACCAGCGCTCAGTCGACACTTTTCTTGGTCTTCCTTTCAATATTGCCTCCTATGCCCTTTTATCCGAGATTGTTGCCCACACCACTGGTTATAAGGCAGGCGAACTTACTATGGCTTTGGGAGACACCCATCTTTACCTAAACCACATCAAACAAGCAAAAGAACAAATAAAAAGAAAGCCCTATCCACCACCCCAACTTAAAATTAAAAGAAAGGTAGAAAGTATCTTTGATTTTAAATTTGAAGACTTTGAAATTGTAAATTATCAGTCTCATCCCCCCATCAAAGCAGAAATCTCTGTATGAAAATTTCTTTAATCGCTGCTGTCTCAAAAAACAGGGTCATAGGAAATAAAGGAAAAATCCCCTGGTATATACCAGATGACCTAAAAAGATTCAAGAAAATAACAGACGGTCACCACGTCTTAATGGGAAGCAAAACCTTTGAATCAATTGGTAAACCCTTGGCCAATAGAACTAATTTAATTTTGAATTTTGATAAAAATTATAAAGTCAGTGGAGCTTATGTTTTTTGTGACCCCGAAAAGGCTTTAAAATTTGCCCAAAAAAAAGGTGAGAAAGAACTCATGATTATTGGAGGCGGCAGTATCTATAAATACTTCCTACCCAAGAGCGACCAAATATATTTAACCAGAGTTCTAAGAAATTATCAGGGTGATACCTACTTTCCAAAAATAAATCTAAAAGAATGGAGGATTACTTTTCGAGAAAAACACCTAAAGCAAAATCCGCCTTTTGAATTTGTCAATCTTGAAAGAAAGAAAAAGCCGCTTATTATTGGCATTACCGGCACCAACGGCGCCGGCAAGGGAACTGTAGTTGATTATTTGGTAAAAGAATGGGGATTTGAGCATCTATCTGTTTCAGGCTTTCTAACGCAAATGTTGAAAAAAGAGGGTAAACAAGTCAACCGCGATAATATGAGAAAAATTGCCAATAAAATCAGGGCTGAATTCGGAGCAGATTTTATAGTAAAAACTTTGTTTAAAAAGGCTAAAAAGAAACAAAAAAATACAATAATTGAAAGTATCAGAAACCCCACTGAAGCCGAATTCCTAAAAAGCCAGGGCGGATATCTTTTTGCGGTTGACGCTTCTCCCCAAAAAAGATACCAAAGGATAAAATTACGAGCCTCAGAAAAAGACATGGTCTCTTTTGAGGAATTTAAAGCTCAAGAAAAAAAAGAATTTGAAAACAAAGACCCAACTGCTCAAAACCTAAGAAAGTGTATAAGAATGGCTGATTTTAAATTCTCAAACAATGCTACAATAGAAAAATTGTATGAAAAAATCCAAAAAGCAATCAATAAGATTGAACAAAAAAGTCTATAAGCGTCCTGGGTGGGATGAATATTTTATTGAGATAATGCACTCTGCCGCAAAAAGAGCAACCTGCGACAGAGGAAGGTCGGCCTGTGTTTTTGTCAAGAACAAACAGGTTTTGGTAACCGGTTATGTTGGATCGCCAACAGGATTTCCCCACTGTGATGACGTTGGTCACCAATTGAAAACAGTTATTCATGAAGATGGAACCAAAACAGTACATTGCATGCGAACAGTACACGCAGAACAAAATGCAATTTGTCAGGCAGCAAAACGCGGAGTATCCCTTGAAGGCTCAACAGTTTATGTTTCAATGACTCCTTGTAGAACTTGTGCCATGTTTTTGGTCAATCTCGGAGTTAAAAGGGTTGTTGCCGAAAAAAAATATCACGCAGGAAAAGAGTCAGAAGAAATTTTTGAGAAAGCAGGAATTAAACTGGACTTTTTGAAAAAAGAAGTAATGAAATACCCTCAAAAATAACCAAGGATGGAATAGAAAATTGTTAATTTTTGCTAATTTCTGGGGATTTCCAACTTGCCCACTTACAAGAAGGATATCTTGAACAACCATAAAACTGTCTGCCTTTGGAAGTTTTCTTAATTATCACTTCTCCTTTTTTACACTCGGGGCATTTTACACCCACTTTCTGGACATATTTCTCTTTGTAATCGCAATCCGGAAAACGCGAACAGGAGATAAACTTACCAAAACGTCCAGTTCGGATAACCAATTCTCCTTCTTTGCACTTAGGACATTTTTTCTCAAGTTTTTCAGTCTCTATTTTTACCCTTTCGGATTTTTTCTCGACAATTTCCAGCTTTTTATCAAAAGGTAACCAAAAATTTTTTATTATTCTTAACCTTTTTTGTTTACCGTTTGCAATTTCATCTAGGTTTTCTTCCATCTGAGCTGTAAACTGATAGTCAAAAATATCGGGAAAATTCTTCAGCAAAAAATCATTAACCGCAATCCCAATGGCAGTCGGGAAAAATCTACCTTCTTTTTTTTCAACATAATTTCGAATTTGGATAGTTGAGATAATCGGCGCGTAAGTGGAGGGTCTGCCTATTCCAAGTTTTTCAAGTGTTTTAATAAGAGAGGCTTCGTTGTAACGCTGTGGTGGCTGGGTGAATTTTTGGTCTCCCCATACTTTAATCAAATAAAGTGGTTCCCCTTTTAAGACTTCGGGTAATTGAACTTCGTTTTCAGTGTTTTGGAGATTTGAGTTTTCATTATAAACCTTTTTCCAACCATCAAATTTCATTGTTTGCCCAGTTGCGCGCAATACGTAAAAAGTTACGCAGAATACGTCTTTGGGGGCAGCTTTAACATCAATTCTTGTTTCGTCGTAGATGGCTGGGGTCATTTGGCAAGCAACAAACCTTTTCCATATCAATTGATATAGCATTTCTAATTCTTTTGAAAATTTAGAATTTTTAATTTTTAATTTCGAACTTAACTGAGTTGGGCGTATAGCCTCATGAGCTTCTTGGGCAACTTTAGAGGCCTTTTTGTAAAAATTCGGTTTTTGAGGTAGATAATTTTTACCGTATTTTGCCTCTATAAATTTTCTGACTTTTAAGATAGCACTCTTAGCAAGATTCACTGAGTCGGTTCTGTGATAGGTAATAAAGCCCTCCTCATATAAACTTTGTGCTACCCGCATTGTTCTTTTTGCTGACCAGCCAAAAATTCTGGCAGCTGACTGAGTCATGGTTGAAGTCGTAAACGGAGCCGGAGGGTGTTTAATTATCTCACGCTTTTGGACTAACAGAACAGTGTACTCTGCTTTTTTTAACTCGGAGATAATCTTATCGGCATCATCCTTATTTTTTACCTCGGCTTTCTTGTCACCAATTCTAATAAGTTTTGTGATTAGTTCTTTGGTTTTTAGTTTTGGTTTTTGAGTTTTGAGTTTAGTGTATATTTCCCAATACTCTTGGGGTTTAAAAGCCTTAATCTCCCGCTCTCGCTCAACTATAAGCCTTACAGCAACCGACTGTACTCTTCCTGCCGAAAGACCGCGGCGCACCTTCTTCCAAAGAAGCGGAGAGAGCTGATAGCCAACCAGTCTGTCTAAAACCCGCCTGGTAATCTGCGCATCGACCAAATTTTTATCAACTAATCTCGGATTTCTTAAGGCTTCTTCTAGGGCCTCTTTTGTAATCTCATGGAAGACGATTCTTGAGATTTTCGAATTTTGAACTCTAGAGTCTGAATCTGACACCAAAACATCAACTACATGTTGAGCAATCGCTTCTCCTTCACGATCTGGATCTGTTGCAATAAAGATTTTTTCTGACTTTTTGCCGAGGCTTTTTATCCTTTCTATTTCCTTCTTGCGTCCCTCAACCCAAATATAATCAGGCTCAAACTCATGCTTTATATCAACTCCAAGTTTGTTTTTTGGTAAATCTTTAATGTGTCCACAGGTGGCCTCAACTTTGTAGTCTTCACCAAGAAAACGTGAGAGAGTCCGGGATTTGGTTGGTGATTCAACAATAATAAGATTCATGATACAAATTCAAAGTTTAAAATGCAAAATTCAAAATTGCAATTTAAAATTTAAATTTTAATTTCAATGCCTAACCTTGAACTTTTCACTTTAAAATTTCAATTATATCCTCTGGTTTTGTTGCGATATTTGCCCCCTGACTTATCAGATAATTGGTTGCTTGGCTCATTGGGGAATCAAGAGAGCCCGGAATGGCAAATACTTCTTTCCCTTGATTTGCTGCCCAGGTTGCCGTTGAGATTGTTCCACTAACTCTTCCGCCTTCAACAACCAATATAGCCTTTGCTAATCCTGAAATAATTCTATTTCTAACTAAAAAATTTTTTCCCAGAGGTTTTGTACCAAGAGGAAACTCGCTTATTAATGCGCCGTTTTTGATAATTTCTTCTGCTAATTTTTTGTTTTGCGGGGGGTAAATGACGTCAATCCCACTTCCCAAAACTGCTATTGTCCTTCCGTGGGCTGCAATTGCTGCCTTGTGAGCAATTGTATCTATACCAAGAGCCAACCCGGAAACAATGGTAATCCCCTTTCTGGCCAGTTCAAATGAAAATTTATAGGCCATTTTTTTACCATAAGAAGTCATCCTTCGGGATCCCACTATTGCAATAGCTAGCTCATCTTTCTTCAAAACATTTCCTAATATATAAAGTCTTTCGGGTGGGTTTTGAATTGTTTTCAAATTCTCCGGATAAAATTTATTATTTGATTTAAGGGTAATTACTTTTAAAGTCATTAATTTGATTGAAAATAATACTTTAGAATTTCCTTTGCAATTGGCGCTGCAACATACGAACCCTCCCCGCCATTTTCCACAAAAACCGTGACTACGATTTTGGGTTCGTCAACGGGGGCAAAAACCGTAAACCAAGCGTGAGAATTTTCTTTAGTGCCTGTTTCAGCTGTACCAGTTTTACAAGCTACTTGGGGCTTGAAATCAAAGAAAGGGAAAGCGGTTCCTCCGGGCGAGCAGGCTCCAACCATCCCCTCTTTTACCAGATCGAAAGTCTCCTTTTTAACTTTAAGTTCAGTGCATTCGCCTTCATTGGTTTTAATTAGATGCGCCTTGCACAAAAGACCTTTTGAGGCAATAAACAGGGTGAGCATATTTGCCTGAAGTGGTGTCACCTCAACATCCCCTTGACCAATAGCCATGTGATAGGTATTACCTAAAAACCACCTTTCTCCTTTAGTTTTTTCTTTCCAGTCTGGTGTTGGCACCAGACCCTCTTTTTCAGAAGGTAAATCTATCCCTACCTTTTTGCCAAGTCCAAGTTTTTTGGCCCAAGAAGCCAAACTCTCTGCACCTACCAACTCTCCAAGTTTATAAAAGAAGGTGTCCGTCGAGCGAGCTATAGCCTTGACTAAGTCAATTTCTCCCTCAACCCCACCGTATTGAGTAAAATACCAATTCTTGTAAGAAAAATCCCCCACGCTGATAAAACCCATATCAGTATAGCGAAAGTCCTCGTTAATCTTTCCTTCTTCAAGTGCTGCAGTTGCAGTAACGATTTTAAAAAGCGACCCTGGGTGATATGATCCTGAAATAACCCTGTTAAAAAAGGGTAATTTCTTATCTTGAAGTAAATTAGCAAGGGTCTTTTGAGAGTTTTCAGATTTATCCATAAAAAGATTGGGGTCAAAAGAAGGTGAAGAATAAAAAGCAAGTACCTCGCCCCTGGTATCAGTTGCCACCACTGCTCCTAATTTGTTAGCTGGAATTACCCTCTCCTTGCCCACCTTGATTTCGCTACCCATCACCTCAACGACTTTTTTTTGAAGATTGTAATCAATTGTCGTTTGTATATCCTCGCCGGGAACTGGTTTCCTCCTTCCTAAAACTCGCACTTTTTGACCAAAAGTATCAACTTCGACAAGCTCTTCGCCGTCAATACCCCTAAGAGTACACTCGTAATATTCTTCCAGTCCTCCTCTGCCTATCAAAGAACCAAGTCTATAAGGACCTTTCTCAAGACAGCCAGGGTTAACCTTTCCAACTTCTTTTTCGTTAACCTCACCAAGATAACCCGTGACGTGAGCTAAAGCTGACCCCAGAGAATAAATTCTTTCCCATTCAGTAATAAAATCCACTAAGTTAGTTTCGTCTATCCCTTGATTTTTGACTTCTTTGTTACTGATGATTTCTTCTCCTCCCCTCGCCAATACCTTTCCCCGTGGAGCCATAATCGGAATTTTTCTCACTCTGTTTTCCTCTGCAAGGGATCTGAAATATCCTCCTTTAATGATTTGCAGCTCAAAAAGACGCCCGATAATTACAATAAAAGTTAGCGCCAACAGTCCTTTCGCAAACCAAGAAAGCCAGCTTTGTTCAACAGGTTTTGCCAACGATTCCACTTCATAGGCAGTTTCACCTATTTTGAGAAATTTTTCAAGAAGAAGTAAAAAGCCCTTATAAGGCCTATCTACTTAATACCACTTGTCACTTTTATTTCTTCCAGGAGGCTGGGGTTTTCCAAGACCTTGCCGCATCCCCTGACAACACAACTCATGGGGTCATTCGCAATATGAACCGGCATTTTTGTAACCTCTGTTATGGCTTTGTCTATCCCTGCCAAAAGTGACCCTCCTCCGGCCATCACTATACCTTTATCCATAACGTCGCTCACAAGCTCGGGCGGAGCCTCCTCTAAGGTATCACGAATCGCAGCCACTATTTCTTGAACTACAGGCGCCAAAGCCTCCCTGATTTCTTCTTCGGAAAGTCTCACAGATTTTGGCAAGCCAGTTTCTAAATCTCTGCCTCTTACCACTGCAAATTTTTGCTTACTATTCTTACCTGCGTAGGCGGAACCTATTGCTATTTTGACTTCCTCTGCCGTTGGTTTACCCAAAAGAAGTGAATATTTCAAACGCACGTAATTAACAATTGCCTCATCCATCTCATCCCCCGCGGTTCTTATAGAATTGCCGATAACAATTCCTCCTAGTGAAATAAGGGCAATTTCAGTTGTTCCACCTCCAATATCGACTATAAAAGTTCCACGCGGCTCTTTGATGGGCAGTCCAGCTCCCAACGCCCCCGCAATTGACTCTTCAATAAGGTGCGCCTCACGAGCGCCAGCAGAAAGAGAAGCGTCGGCCACGGCACGCCGTTCCACCTCCGTAACTCCCGAAGGAATACCAATGACTATTTTGGGTCTTGGAACTTTGGGAACGATAGTTCCAGAATCGTGGACTTTTTTAATATAGTGAGAAAGCATTGCGGCAGCTGCGTCAAAATCCGCAATTACGCCATCTTTAAGGGGTCTGACTGCCTCAATAGTTTGAGGAGTTCGACCGACCATTTTCTTTGCTCCCAAACCAATCGCCAAAATCTCTTTGGTCTTTTTGTGCCGGGCAACGGCCGAGGGTTCTCTTATTACAATTCCTTTGCCCAAAACATAAACCAAGGTATTGGCTGTTCCCAAATCTATACCAATATCGTGAGAAATAAGACTAAAAATTTTATCCAAGGGTGAGGATACCCTTATGATTTTGGGAATCTTTGAAACTCTAGTTAAGATGCCTTTAACGTCCATATTTAGTTCTCGCCCAGAGTATAACTTGAAAAGTGTAAGATGCAAAGAAGAATTTAAAAAGATTATACTAGTGGGGAAATTATGATAACCAAGAAAGCTCTTCCTACAAAGCTAATCTCTTTTTTCTTCTCATTTATATTCTTTGCCACTCCTTTGATTTTTCTTCCTTACACTTCTGAAATTTTTGAGTTTAATAAGATGGTTCTTATCTATTTTATTACCACAATCATAATATCTCTTTGGATTTTGAGAATGATTCAAGAAGGAAAAATTATTTTTCGTCGCACAATGTTAGACATTCCTTTACTGCTTTTTCTTTTTTCGCAAATCCTTTCAACAATTTTTTCAATGGATACAAGAACCTCTATCTTTGGTTATTACGGCAGGTTTAACGGAGGGCTTCTTTCAACAATCTCCTATCTTCTTCTTTACTGGGCATTTGTTGCTAACATGGATGCAAAAGAGACCAAAAAAGTTCTCTATTCGCTTCTTGCTAGCGGATTCATCGCCTCCCTCTGGGGAATTCTTGAGCACTTTGGAAAAAGCCCAAGTTGTTTGTTGATTCGAGGCAACTTTAACACAGACTGCTGGGTTCAAAAAGTGCAGGAAAGGGTTTTTGCAACCTTTGGACAACCAAACTGGCTGGCTGCCTTTATCGTTGCGCTTACGCCCTTGGCGTGGACGCAACTCGTTTCAAAGTTTCAAATTTTCAAAGTTTCAAAGAAAAACACAATTTTCTGGTTTTTTGCTTCGGCGATCATGTTTCTTGCGCTTTTGTATACCAAATCACGCTCGGGACTTCTGGGTTTTGCAGGAGCTTACTTAATTTTTTGGCTTCCAGCATTGTTTTTTTACAAAAAAAAGGTTTTAAAAATTTTTTCCCTTATCACTGTTTCCTTTTTACTCACCACTCTTATTATTGGCACCCCCTGGACCCCAAATCTTAACCAAATAATAAGTAAAAAAGTCCCAAATACTATATCCAATATACAAAATACTACCTTTGAGGGCGGAACCGAATCAGGGGAAATTCGTAAGATAGTGTGGAAAGGTGCGATAGACATCTGGAAACATTACCCTTTTTGGGGAACTGGTGTTGAAACTTTTGCTTTTTCCTATTACCAATTCAGGCCTGTCGAACACAATCTTACTTCTGAATGGGACTTTATCTACAACAAAGCACATAATGAATATCTGAATTATCTTGCCAACACGGGAATTCTAGGGCTCGGAAGTTATTTAACAGTGATTCTGTTTTCCGCAGCACAATTTTCAAAATTCAAAATTCAAAATTCAAAATTAGATAGTTATAAACCATACACCATGAACTGTGCACTAATTGCTGGCTATGCCAGCTTACTTATTACCAATTTTTTTGGTTTTTCAGTTGTTACAACCTCCATTTTATTTTTTCTTTTACCGGCTTTCTCTGTCTCCTCAAGCTTTCTAGTAAAAGCTCCAAAATACAAAAAATTTTTATTTGGCCGGGTTCTTGTAATTCCCTTGCTACTTACTACATTCTACATACTACTTATAATTTGTAAGTATTGGCTGGCCGATATTTATTATGCAAAAGCTAAAAGTGAAATCGACGAGGGGAACACTGCTCAAGCTTTTTCCAACATAAAGAAAGCTATTTTTTTAATGCCCAACGAGCCTGTCTATCATGACGAACTTGCCAATGTCTATGCTCAAGCTGAAGCCGGCGACCTTTCTTTTAATGAACTTGAAAAGGTAAGGTTGCTCTCGCCTAAAAATCTAAATCTTATGCGCTCCAGAGCCAACATTCTCGTGGACCTTGCAAACGTTGATGAAAAGTACTCAGAAATGTCTATTGCCACCCTAGAGGAAATCACACTTCTTGCCCCCACTGACCCAAAAACATTCTACTTTCTTGGAATCTCCCTAATTCGTGCAAATAAGAAAGAAAAAGCCCTTCAGGCATTCGAGAAAGCTATATCATTAAAGCCAGATTATGAAAAGGCAATAAAGGCAAGAATGCTTCTTATCGACCAAACAACCTTCCCAGATTAACAAAATCTCCCAATTTTTTTGAAAAATGCGTTTTGGGGTGATTTTGGTATAATTGATGGGTAAAATTATATGGTTAGAAAAATAGTCGGGGTAAAAGACCCTATCCTGCGCAAAAAAGCAAAAAGGGTTCAAAAAATTGATAAAAGGATTTTGCGACTTGTCAAGGACATGCATGAGACTCTTGAGGCTCAAAAAGATCCTGAAGGAGTTGCTCTTGCCGCACCTCAAATAGGCAAAAATTTGGCAATTTTTGTCGTTAGTTTTGATAATCAAAGACGCGTTGTCATAAATCCAGAAATTCTAAACATCTCCAAAGAAAAGGTAAACTTTGAAACTTCAGAAAACAAAGATCACAGAGAGCTTGAAGGCTGCCTATCAATTCCCCACTATTATAGTCCAATTGAAAGAGCAAAAAAAATCAAAATTCGCTACCTCAATGAAAAAGGCAAGTTAATAGTTGAGAGCTTTTCGGGTTTTATGGCAAGGATAGTTCAGCATGAAACTGACCACCTTAACGGAATTCTTTTTACGGATCATGTTCTAAAGCAGAGAAAGCCTTTATATAAAGCTTCAAAAGAAGGCTGGGAAGAAGTGGAATTGAAATAAATGATAAAGGTGGTTTTTTTTAGTTCAAGTGAGAGAGCACTACCGATACTTGAAACCTTGCAAAAAAAGTTTGAACTTCTTGCTTTGGTCTCTCCTCCGAGCGTGGCAGATACGCTTGCAACAAAGTCGAATTTTTTTGTTCTTAAAACCACCAAGTTGGGACCAAAAGAGATTAGCTGGATTATCTCCAAAAAGCCCGATATTATGGTGTCTGCTTATTTTGGGCTTTATATTCCTGAGAAACTTGTTAACTTCAACAAGCTTGGAATTATCAACATCCATCCATCCCTACTTCCTCGCTGGCGCGGACCCTCTCCGGTTCAGGCAGCTATTGCAACCGGAGATAAAATAACCGGAGTTACTTTTATCAAGATGGATGAAGAGTTCGACCACGGCCCCATACTTGCTCAAATAGAAGAAAAAATAAAGCGCGGCGACACCCAAGAATCCTTATACAAAAGGCTATTTAAGGTGGCCGCTGAAACCTTGCCATTTATTTTAACCAATTACTGCGAGGGAAAGCTCTCACTTACTCAACAAAATCATGCAAAAGCAACTTACTGTAAAATTATCAAAAAAGAGGACGGCTATATCAAACCCCAAGTTATAAAAGGCGCCCTTGAAGGAAATCTTCCCTCTCAAAACTTTTCTATCCCTTTTATAAAGGATTCATCAGTCCCCTTGGTTCCAGAAATTCTGGAAAGATATATACGAGCTTTATCTCCCTGGCCCGGAGTCTATACTTGGATAGTTGAGAATCCTAAATCCAAGATTAAAAAGTATAAAAGACTAAAGATACTCAAAGCTCATATTGAAAAAGACAAACTTGCACTAGATGATGTTCAGCTGGAAGGAAAAAAACCCGTAATATGGAAGCAGTTTAGACAGGGCTACCCACACTTTGAGTTTTGCGAAAAGATTTAATTTTGCCTTCTTTTTTAAATCTTTTAATACATTTTGTACAAAGTTTCATTACTTTTAGTTTACCGGCTAAAATTACAGTTGCATTTTGGATATTAGCCTTAAAAGTGCGGGGAGTGGCTTGAGCTTTCTTTTTCCAACGCTTTCCCGCGACCCCCCTCCGGTGCTTTTGGCTTCGACCGATAACATTTCTTTTTCCACAATTTTCGCAAATAGCCATGAAAATAATTTAAAATTTATAATGCAAATAAAAATTGCAATAAATGTATTATAATATCTAAGGCTTTATATCTCAAATGCTTGATTTTTTATTTTCAAATCCTTTTCTTTTTATCGCCTGGGCGATAGCTTTGCTGGTGGCCATTACTGTTCACGAATTTGCGCATGCTTTTGTTGCAGATAAGCTTGGGGATCCTACCCCCAGGCTTCAAGGAAGACTTACCTTAAATCCTCTCGCCCACCTTGACCCTATTGGAACCCTGATGCTTCTTCTTGTGCGCTTTGGTTGGGGAAAACCGGTGGTTTTTGACCTTTATAACCTGAAAAATCCCAAAAGAGACAGCGCCCTGATTTCACTTGCCGGCCCTGCCTCAAATCTTATTGTTGCCAGTATTTTGGCAGTTTTAGTAAGGATTATTACCTCCCCTTTTTCCCCCGTCTATTTTTTAGTGCCATTTCTACTACCGGTCATTACCCTTAATGTTATGTTGGCAATATTCAATTTAATACCCATTCATCCACTGGACGGAGGCAAGATCCTTGTAGGTCTTTTACCCGATGAGGATGCCGAAAAGGTAGATCTTTTTTTAAGACAGTCAGGCCTTATACTTCTTATGTTTTTGATATTACCCCTTATCAATGGCAGACCAGCAGTTTACTATCTTATAAATCCGGTTATCAATACAATTTTGTCCATTCTTCTACCCGGGCAAAGTCTTGTCTAATCTGATAAAATATAGATGACCCTGCTTTAGGGAACGTCTAGGGGAGGAATTTTCCCTGACCACATTTCCCTATGGATGGGCAAATTGCCGTTCGCCGTGGCGAACGAGCTGAGCCCAACCACCTGAACTTTCCCAGGGAAATGCTCTCCTAGCGCCCGAGAGCGGGGTTATAATTTAAGTCGCCGACTTAGCTCAGCGGTAGAGCAGCTGTTTTGTAAACAGCAGGTCTAGGGTTCGAATCCCTAAGTCGGCTCCAGTCCATAGAATTAGTAAAAAGAAGCCCGGCTTTTGCTTTGAAATTTCTTACAGAGGCGCGGGGTTTATTTTGATAGTTGCGCCAAAACCGCGATTTAAAACATCATCTCCTGATTCATTGATAAGTGCACTGGTTGGTGGTTGATTTGAGGTAAGAAAGGTAACATTGGAAAAGCCAGACTTAAGAGCCGTAAAATACACCTTGGCAACACTTGCAACTTCGCTAAGGTATTTGCTACTGCCGTGGGAAAAACTAATTTCATAATTAATAGTGCCGGGGGTCGAAAAATTCCTTGTATTGATAAGTGCCATCTCTGAAATATCAAGCATTTTTTCAAACACATCTCCAATACTCACTTTTTCAATCTCGAGAAATTGAGGGTCATAACTAAGAAGAATTCTTATTAGACGCACCCTCTCTCTGTTCGGGTTCAATAAAACTTCAAAAGTACCCCTTTCCCCTTTCGTAAGCGTTTGTCTGGTAGGCACAATTTCCAAGACCGCCCTGCCAACTTGAGCCTGCTGCACCACTTGTTTTTGCTGCACAAGGCGCACTGTAATGGGTATTGTAAAAAAGATAATCATGATCCCCAGTATTGATATAATCCTTTTTCTGGTCATAAAGTAGCGAAAATCCGACTTCACCTTAATTCATCATACTATAATATTTCAGTTTCTCTCAATAAACTCCGGTTGCGCCCAAGAAGACATATAACAAGGCAGTAAGTCTTCTTTGATTAATTTTTTCCCCTCAAAAGTGAGTCTTACTGCCAGTCCTTTTCTGGTTTCTTCACTCCACATCTGATCAAAAACAAAGTTACCTAAGGAATAATAGATTGGGTATTCTAACTCTTGAACCCAATGGGGATGGTGGCCGATAACCACATCGGCTCCGTTTTCAACTAGTTTGCGCGCCCAAGACTTTTGACTTGGATTGGCTTTTGGCTGATACTCGCTCCCCCAATGGACTCCGACTATTAGTACATCAACTTTTGAATCGGATGATTTGACAAGCTCATAATCCGAATTTTTTGCTTGGTTTGTGACAAAATCAAAGCCCAGAAAGCCGAATTTAACATTATTAAACTGCCGGATTGCTAAAGCGTTAAGGCCGGTAACTTGCATACCGGCTTTGTTTAAATAGTCCACTGTCTGATTTAGGCCATCTTGGCCGTAGTTGCGTGAGTGATTGTTTGCCAGATTAACAACATCAACTCCCGCGTAGGTTAATCCCTCGACCATTTTGGGATCAGCACAAAATTTAAAGCCTTCAGAGTGTCTTGGACAATTTTGAATAACAGGATTTTCTAAATTGATAAAAACAAGATCTGCCTTGCGGAGAGTTTCGGCAACTTTAAAAAATGGGTATCTAGGATCCCCTACCTTATCTAATGAATGTGTCATAACAGTTCTCCCAAGCATCACATCACCTATAAGAAGAATAGTTACCTTATTATCGTCATCTTTAGTCAGAAGACGTGTCGGCAAAAGATTATCAATACGCAATTGATTTTTATTAATAAAGATAACTGTTAAAAAGATAAGAAGGAAAAAGCACAAAGCCAATAAAAGAAGTTTCAGTAACTTAGTCAAGTTTAGCGGAAAGGATTCGCTACACACAGTTTTAGATTACGAGGTGACTGAATCTGACCAAAGCACGAGCACAAGCGAGTGCTGCGGGAAGGATTCGAACCTCCGTAGGCCTTTCGGCCGCGGGTTCTACAGACCCGTGCAATTGTCCACTCTGCCACCGCAGCAAATTTTAAGTACTTCTTCCTAACCCTACGACAGGTTATGTTTATTTTAACATTTTTGCTATAATTTGAACACTGCCCAAGTAGCTCAGTTGGCAGAGCGTGCCCTTGGTAAGGGCAAGGTCAGCGGTTCAATCCCGCTCTTGGGCTCAAAAATTGAATTTACACTAGGTAGTCGTATAGAATAGCGTTTATGGCAAAAAAGGGAGCCCGGGAAATAGTTGGACTTGTTTGTCCAGAGTGTAAAAACAGAAACTATGTTACAACCCGCAATAAAGTTAATATGGAGGGAAAATTAACTATTAAAAAGTATTGCAAACACTGCAAAAAAGTTACTCTGCACAAAGAAACAACAAGCCTAAAGTAATCCCCTTCTCCTTTAAATTTGCTATAATGAGCTGTCCTAGGCCCGTAGTTAAATGGCATAATAGAGGTCTCCAAAACCTTTGTTGGGGGTTCGATTCCCTCCGGGCCTGCTGATAAAACTTAAGTTAGATAAAAAAGTTAAGGTTACTTCAATAAAATAACTTAATGCTTGGAATCTGCTATAGATTATAATATTTTTGTGGAATCAGGAGAAGGCCAACCTAAAAAAGTAAAAGAAAAACCAACTTCTGAAGCTAACTTGCAACAGAAGCCAAAAGATCAGGGGAATCAATGATACAATGCTTATGAGGAAGAAAGAAAACTAAGGCAGGAATCCGAACACCTACTGGCCAAAGAGCACCCCGCTCCTCTTTTATTCAAAAAGGCTGAACTAAATTTGGACAACCCCGAGTTCCCTATCGTATATATGGAGCGGATGATAAAATTGAAGTAAAGATTAAGCAAGACGAGGAAGAAAGGCCTGTCTGGCTAATAAGAAACAAAACAATCGCAGAGAAACCCAAAAAGCCTTCGCCTCAAGGAGAGTTCTCCCAAGGTACAAAGGAGGATGTAGAAGAATTTATGAGAAATCTTAATCCTACAGAGATTGATGTAGACTGGGTCAGGAGTATATTGAAGGATATTCAAGACTACCCCACTCCCCAACAAAAAATATACACTTTCAAAAATTCCGCTAGAGAGATAATGGGTATCGCTTACTTCAAAGAATCAGGCTCTGGTGGTGTATTAAGTCGCTTGGTTACAAATCCTAAATTTGAAAATCAAGGCGTTGGGCGGGCAATCATTAAAGGTTTAAAAGGTAGATATAAACACATAAGAGTAACTCCAGACCCGTTTGATAATCACAAAGATACAACTGAAAGATCCCAAAGACTCCAAAGATTTTACAGAGCAAATGGTTTCTCGGGTGGGGACTATATTTGGTCATCTAATCAAATTAGTTTAGATGATGAAGAAATAGCAGGTGATTGGCAAAATTTGAGTTCAGAAAGAGTTTACCAAGTTGGAATAGGTCAACATCTGGTTTCCCCACTGGATATTATCCGTCATAGTATGAAAAGAATGTTAGATAGGCAAGACATTCAGATATCTGATGAGGCACGCTCTTTATTGCAAAAATGGCAGGTTGCAAACGAAACAAAAGTTAGTCTTGAAAAAAAGGAGAATCTCAGACCCAGAAAGTAGGACTTAATCTAAAATAATACAAATTTTCTCTAAAACGCCTTTCCCCAAAAAGAAGAAAGGAGGAAAAAAAATCTTAGAATAGCTTACGAAATAAGGGTTATTTTCCACTTCATGCCAGAGTCGTAGGTGGGGGTTCTGAGAATCACAAATTTGCCTTTGTGTAGATTAATATCCATAGGTTCGGGGCGAAGAACATTGCCTTCGCTAAAACCCTGTACATTGAGATTTTCAGTATGCAGTACCACTAAATCAACGTCAACTTCTTTTATCTCAAGCGGATAATAATCTCCTCCATAATTAAGGTAGATTTTCTCCCCTTTTCTGACTTCCCAAATTTTGGAGCCAATAATCATACTTCTCGGCTGAGAAGAAGGCTCCTTTGCCCAAGAAGAAAAGCTTATCTCTTGTATTGAAAGCTTAGCCTTAAAATCTATACCCATTTGATATTACTTTAACAAGTTTTGGAGTAAAATGAAATAAGAAATGGGGTTTGCGGAATACACCACACTTTCCCAAAAGGAAATTCTAGAAAAGTTAAAAGCAAAAGAAAATGGACTCTCCAACGACGAGGCAAAAACCAGATTGGAAAGTGTTGGCCCAAACACGCTTGACCTCAAGAAGACCGGTTGGGTTGATATTCTTATACGCCAGCTTAAGTCTCCTTTTATTTATCTTCTTATCGCGGCAGCTTCCGTTTACCTTTTTATTGGAGAACCAATCGACAGTCTGCTAATTTTTCTTTTTGTCTTTATTGATATTATCTTGGGTTTTTACCAAGAATACCGTTCTAACAACACGCTCAATCTTCTCAAAAAGTTCATAGTTGCAAAAAGTACTGTTTTGCGTGACGGCAAGAAAAAAATTATTGATTCTTATGAGTTAGTGCCCGGAGACGTTGTCCTTCTTGCTGCCGGGGATAAAATACAAGCAGACGTCAGATTTTTGGAAACCGAAGGGATGTCAATAGACGAGTCTGTCCTAACCGGAGAGGCCGAGCCTGCTTTCAAAAAACCTCAAGCACTTAAGAAGAAAGTTAAAGAGTTTTATCTTGCTAAAAACATTGGCTTTTCGGGAACGACAATCTTGACAGGCTCTGCAAAGGCTCTGGTTATCGCCACCGGAAAAGAAACAGCGTTTGGTAAGATAGCAAAACTGTCTTCTATAAAAGAGGTGCCGGGAAGTTATGAAAAAGGAATAGCCAAACTATCAAACTTTATTCTCAAGTTAATTCTTGTGACCAGCCTTTTTGTTTTTGCTGTCAATATCGTAATTAAAGGTAATAATTTTCGTCCCCTTGAATTTGCTATTTTTAGTATTGCTCTTGCCATAAGCGTCATACCCGAAACTTTACCTGTTGTAACCATTTTTTCCCTTTCTAAGGGCGCCCTAAAACTTGCAAGAAAGAAAGTCGTTGTCAAAAAACTTTCGGCCATTGAAGATTTGGGCAGTATAGAGGTTCTTTGCTGCGATAAGACCGGCACTCTTACCCAAAACCAAATGAAGCTTTCCCAAATTCAGCCAAATAATCTTAAAGATTTTGTCATCTGGGGTTTTCTGGCTCTTGAAGACCCCAAAAACGAATCGTTTTTAAATCCCTTTGCCAAAGCCATCTTTGAATCCCTGACATTTTCAGAAAAAATATCTTTGAAAAATTTTCTCAAAATTAAAGAAATTCCTTTTGACCCCCTAAGAAGAAGGGTCAGCTCTTATGTTTGCCAAAAAGATTATAGCCAGGGATTTGTTTTATCAGCTGGCGCTCCGGAGGAGATTTTAAGACTTTGCTCACACATCAAAGATAAAGAGAAAATACTCTTATGGTTAAAAAAAGAAGGCAGGGCAGGAAAAAGAGTCTTGGGTATAGCCAGAAAAAAAGTCCCCCCAAGGGCAAGTATTGAGATTGCCAGAGAAGAACACAATATGGACTTTTTAGGTCTTTGTTCATTTGAAGACCCCTTAAAGCCAACCGCCAAAGAAGCTCTGGCAAAAGCAAAAAAACTCGGAGTTAGTATAAAAATTATCACAGGAGATGCACCAGAGGTTGCCGGCAAGGTGGCCGAAGAAGTTGGAATTATCAAAAATATAAATGATGTGATTTCTGGCCCAGAAATATATGCTCTTAATGAGCAAGAGTTCTCTGAGGCTGTAGAAAAATACAGTGTATTCGCCAGAGTTTCACCTGACCAAAAGTACGAAATAATTCAAAAGTTGGCAAAAAAACATGAGGTAGGATTTTTAGGTGAAGGAGTCAACGACGCCCCCGCCTTAAATGCCGCAAATGTCGGCTTGGTGGTTGAGGGAGCATCCGATATTGCCAAGGATTCCTCCGATATTGTTTTGCTGCAACCAAGTCTAAATGTGATTGTCGATGGTATTGAAGAGGGCCGAAGTCTTTTGGGAAATACCACAAAATACATTAAAGCCACACTTGCTTCTAATTTTGGTAATTTTTTTGCAGTTGCATCCGCATCTTTGCTTGTTAACTATCCACCAATGCTTCCTGTGCAAATCCTTTTACTCGACCTTTTATCAGATTTTCCAATGATAACAATCGCTACCGACAATATAGACACAAATGAGGTAGCCCGACCCAAAAGCTATTCCCTCAAAGAGATTGCAGTAAGCTCAACCGTACTAGGAGCCGTAAGTACAGTTTTTGATTTTATCTTCTTCGTAATATTTTCTAGAATTTCACCAGCGGTACTGCAAACCAATTGGTTTATAGCAAGTGTCCTGACGGAGTTGGCGATTATTTTTTCTCTTCGAACAAAAGGCTTATTCTTCAAAACCAGAAGGCCCTCAAAAACTTTGCTTTTTTTTAGTGTTCTGGCTTTTTTTACCACAATCATCCTGCCAACTTCTGAAATTGGAGAAACTTGGTTTAAGTTTACCCACCCATCAATCGCAACACTTGCGGTTATAATTGGACTTACAGGGTGTTATTTTGTTACAACAGAAGCTGTAAAGCTTTTATATTATAAATTAGTCCCACATTTTGATAATTCTTTGGGGTAGATGCAGCTTTTTTGGAGTAGTAAAAAAAAGAAATGCCGCCACAAAAAAGGTTAGTATTCCCAAAACAGAGAAGGTCAATTTCTCCCCAATTTGCTCTGCTACATATCCAGCCAACGAAGGGCCAATAATATAGGAAATGCTTATTGTTGAGTTTGAAAGACCGATAAGGTGTTTTCTCTTTCTGCCCATTCTTGCCAAAATATCAGAATAAACAGCATCCACCATAGGGTAGGTCACCGACAAGGAAGTTGCTATAAGAAGCACTAAAAATAACTGAAGCCATATTGCCCCGCTTATTCCAAGAAACAAAAGTAAAATTCCGCCTGCCAAAAGACTTACTATCGCAACTCTTTTTTTACCAGAGAATACTCCCCACTTGGCTACCACAAATCCCAAAAAAAGCGAGGGCAGAGTATAAAAAGGCAAAAAGAAACTACCAAAAAAGCTTTGTTGACTTAACTTTTCAGTCCAAACTGCCCCAGTTGTCCAAAATGTGGCATCAATCAAACCCAAAACAAGGCTCATTGTCACCATCGGCCAGACTCTCCTAAAAAGAACTAGCCAGTGTTCCAGTTCACTTCCCAGATTAACTTGGGTTACGTCAATTTCCAGGGGTCTGGCGTGATTTTTATAGGAAGTCAGAAAAACAAGGAGGGCAATAAGCAAGAAAAAGATTACACCTGAAACCAGAAAACCCTCACTCAAATAAAGTAACCAGCCGGCAAAAAGCGGGCCCAAAAAATAGGCCAGATTCTTAAAAACACTGATAATCGCCCAAGCTGTAGAGTGAGACTTAAAAGGAACCGAATCTGAAACAAACTGCTGATTAGCAAAACCCAAAAACTCGTAATATACTCCCCAAATCGCCATGGCCAAAAGAAAAATGGCCAAGTATGGCCTAAATGTGGCGCTAAAAAGACTCAGGGCAAAAATTAAACTTAATATAATCGACAAAAACAAAAGTTTTCTAACCGAAATTCCCTTAATGATTTGTGGAAGGATAACATCCGCACCAAAACCCACTATTGAGGAAAAGCTCATGATAAGCCCCATTAAAAATGGGCTTTCAAAAGAATCCTCAATAAAAGTAGGCGCCCAGAAGGATAAAATCGCATCAGCCAGAAAGATAAAAAACAAAATCAGCGAAAGTGTTATCACTTTTGGAAATGAAGGGTCTTTAAGAAATACTGTTCTGGTTCTTTTAAACATTCTCCAAGAAACTTACTTTCCTTATTACTATCTTATTCGATTAATAGCCGAAGGGCAACAAAAGACCTGTAGTATAATAAATAAAGACCATCTAGAAACTAAACAAATTTCTCTACTATTGCCCAAAAATGACAAATGGGCCAGAAAGACTAACAAGAAGGAAATTTTTGAGATTCGGCCTCAAATTACTTGCCGGAACATCATTTGTTTTCTCCCCCCTCATTTTCTCAAAGTTTCAAGAAGGCAAAGACTATTCGCTAGACGCAAACTGGTTGGTAGAGAGGTTGAAAAGGTATCAAAATAAAGATTTTGTTCAAGGGATATATCCTCACCGCGAAAATCCTGCCGATACCGAATCTGCCCTAGAGAGAATTGATGAGATTAGAAAAATTTTAGAAATTGACAGAATTGTGGTCGGAATTTTTGTAAGTTTTAACCAGCTTATGGACAGGAATTTTTGTGAGCAAATTTTAATTCCCTGGATGCTTGAAGTTGATAAAAAAGGTGGGATAAATAATCTAAGCGTCACCTCCTACAGAAGAAACTGGTATGGTCATCCCTTTTCAAAAGAGAATTTACCCTACTGGGAAGAAGGCTTATATCAGGTTGAGGAAAATTCAAAACCTTTTCTAAAAATTTTTGAATTAAGACCTTGGTTTGAAGCCAACACCAATTTTCCAAGTGAAGCTTTTTCCTACAATCTTTACGGCATTTCCAAAAGGCAAGATTAAGAAAGTTTTTTGGGCTTTTTAGAAAAGCAACCTATATTTTTGAAAAAAACAGACACAAAGTGATTTTGGTCCCTTCATTGTGGTCAAACGAGAATTTTCAAGATTATATCCTCACACCAGATGAATACTCAGGACATAAATTTGTCAGCTTTGCATTGGGAATCGAAGGGTACAATTATTTTGTTCCTTTACAGGAAATTAACGAGGTTGGCGATTTACCACCTTTTTTAAGAGGCAACTGCACGCCGAGAGAAATCTTTGAGAATAATTTAGATTTTCTTCAAAGGCGCCTTGGAGGAAAGGTTGCTTTCAGGGTTACAGAAGCAAATAGCGCATATTTGCAAAGACGTGGTGATTGGCTCTTTTAGGCCATGTTTTTATCCCGTGCATATGGCGCAACAGGATTTTATGTTTTTGACGTTGATAAATCAGACAGAAGTATCTGGAGACCACCAGAAACAAGATGGACAGTGGAGAAAGAAGATATACCGTGGATAAAAGAAGCTCTCCAGATTATTGAAGATCCAGAAATTCTTCTTCAAAAGGCAGTTTGATAATATCGATTTTTTATTTTTTGAATCATCTGCTACAATAAGCCCAAGAGGTGTAATCTCATGATAAAAATTTTATCTAGAAGGGGGGCGATTGACTTTGATTGTGGTCAAGAAAAAAGCAGGAGAATCCGACGAAAAACTTATTGCCAGATTTCGCAAAAAGGTTCTTTTCGAGGGCATAATCCCTGAAGCCCGCGAGCGTAAATTTTTCAAAAGCGGCGCCGAAAAAAGAAAAGAGCGAAAGTACCGCATCAAACATTTAAGGGAGATAGAAAAGAAAAGAGAATATTAAAAAATTATTCTTCTTACAAACTGCTTTCTGTGAAGTCGGCAGATTCCCTTTCTAAGGATAACACTTCTGTGGTCCTTTGTGCCGTATCCTTTGTTTTTACCCCATTTATAATCTTTGTATTTGGGATTTTTAGAAAGTCTAAGCATGATTTTATCCCGGTGAACTTTAGCAATAATAGAGGCGGCGGCAATACTTATCGATTTTGTGTCTCCTTTGATTATCGCTTTTTGGTTTTTTCTTTTTATACCCTTCAAATATGGCACAAAAAAAGCATCAACCAAAAGATAATCAATTGCCGCGGACTTGCCTATCTTGGCTTTTAATTTTAAGTTGGCGTTGGCAATTGCTTTTCTGAAAGCCATATTTGTGGCCTTGGCCATTCCAAATCTGTTAATTAAGTTCACAGGAGACTCCCCAATTCCCCAGGTGAGTGCATTTTCTTTGATCCACTTGGCAGCAATTTCTCTTTGCTTTGGTCGAAGTTGTTTGGAATCATTGATCACCAAATCTAAATTCTCATTGAAGATTGGAAATTGAGAATTGGTGATTGGAGCAAAGGTAACTGCGGCAGCGACTACCGGACCTGCAAAAGCTCCCCTTCCCACTTCATCAGCTCCGGCAATAAATCTAAATCCCCTCCTCCAAAGTTTTTTTTCGTAAGAAAAATCAGGAATCACCTTGCTCTAATTTATTACAACAATATTAGCTGGACAATCGTTGTTTTGGGGTAATTTTAAGGGATTATCTTTATATCTTTTAAGCGCAACTCGAGCAAGGTGAGGCTTCAAAAGAAGGCATAAACCAGGGCCTTCTAGGGTTCTTGCATTAAACATACACCCTGAGTAACACATCCCGAAGGTACTACCTATTATTTTTTTTTTCTTTGGGTCAATTTTTGGAACCTCGGTAATTATTCTTCTTTCCACCATCGGCTATGATAGCAAAAATTCTGAATTTTTAAAATTGTACCACCAGTTATACTTTAGACATCTTTTAAGCGGACAGAGTTAGAAGCTTTTGTTTAAGATCGTAATTGTTTAAGCTTCAAATTGCTACTCAAATTTTGGTAGTCCTATTTTCCCTATTTCTCAGAAATTACTATTTTTAAAACAGTATTTGCAATTTTTTATGCCTAAATCTTATAATTCCCACATGGCAAAAATAATTGTAGTTCTCGGCCCTCCCGGATCAGGAAAATCTACTCTTTCAGAAAGATTTGCTAATCTTTCAGGAAATGAATTAGTAGTCTTCCATATTTCAGCGGGAAACTGTCTTAGAGATATACGCACTGGCGTTAGGAACTCAGTTTTTGAACCTATTATAAATTCGTCTAACGCTTCATCACCATTAAGGCATGAAGTTGTTAATGGGGTAATATTTGAATCTATTTCGAGATATCCAGAAAATTCACTCGTGATTGTAGATGGATATCCGATGTTCCCTGATGCTATAGAACATTTTTTGACAGCAATAGATAAAGGAAATCATACCCTACTTGGTTGTATTAGTCTAGAAATTTCTTTGGAAAATTCTCGACAAAGACTTTCGGCAAGGGGTAGAAGAAACGGCGAAAGAATTGTGTGTGAATCAGATTCTGAATTTGCGGAAAGGCGTTATCGCGACTATTTAGATTACACAAAGAATGCTATAGAAAAACTTGGAAAAATAATTCCAGTGATAGATATCAATGCTGAATCTAACCTAGATGAAGTCTATGATGCATATAATAATGCAATTATGGAGCTAATAAGTAAAATTTAGTCGCTTAAGGTTATTCTTTCTTGCAATTTAAAGTAGAATTCCAAGTTTAAAAAGACTATAATAACCCATAGTTTTATGAATAAGCGGATAACTGATAAAAGAACAATTGTTGGAGTCCCTTTTTATGAGGGTGAGGGCGTAGAAGTACTTGAAGCTTGTCTAAAAAACCTTGATGAATGCCTTCACAAATTAAATATTGATGCAAAGATAGTGGTAGGAGTAAACGGCCCAAAAATCTCTCAAGAAAATCCAATTCCCTATCACATAAATCGTTCTTTATATAATGCCGACATCGTGTTTATAAAAACTCCTCCTGGAATAGTAAATGCCGAAAAAGCAATTGGACAACTTGCTGCCGAGGAAGGATATAAGCGAATCTTCCTAACTGACGCAGATATCTCAAGACTTCCCATGGCATTGGCTAATTTGTGGAATGAAGGCGATAAGCCTGTAGTTGGGTCGAATTATGCAACTTATCCTTTAGAAATAATTACGGAATCCAAAATTAAGTTAAGTCCACAACAAATAGTCTTTATGCGTATTTTTGAAGCTGACAAACATCCTTTAGCAAGGGAATTTACCTATAAACACAGACCGAGAAAAAGGCTAAAAGGAAGCTTGCTTTTGGTAGACACAAGTATTATTGGGGTGATGTTTGGTTGTCAAAATATCACATCCGATAGTCGAATGAATAGTCTAGTGCCAGAAAAGGATAGAAAGGTAGTTCTTAAATCTGCTTTTCTTCACTTTGCGAGGTTAGATATTACTGATCACATTCAGGCACGGTTAAGACACTTTAGAGCCGCTAAGTCAGTTAATGACTTAGATGCTTTTACTCGCAAGTCTCTTGTTTATAAACCTAAAACTGCAAATAAAGTGGCCAAACAGATACTGCAAAAGTATCCGTGGGCTACCGAAGTAGCATCTGATTTTTTACTACAATGTGCTTTGCGATATAAAGTAGCTGAAATATGCAGAAAAATCGTCTCTGGAGAAAAGTATATTCCGATGAAGCAAGCAGTAAGTTCTGAAAAAGTCGATCTTGTAACTCCAGTTGAAAACTTTAACGAAGCCAAAATAAGAATTGAGAGCCTAATGAAATTAGTAAATTGGGAAGCATTGGATTCTCCGGTTACTAAGGGATATGGAACCACTTCAAATGGAGGACTTAGAGTACCAATCGATCTGAATCCCTTCTTGAATTCCGATAAATATCGCCAGCTTATTCTTGATAGGTTGGGTTTAGATAGGGATACGAATATATAAAGATTAATAAAATAAATATTGGAAAATGATAAGAAAGACCGAGATACCAGTAGGGGAAAAAAATAAAGCCGATTTTATAACAATAAGGAATATTGATTTGCAGTTACTTTCTGCAGTAAGTTCTCACTTTAATAATGTTGGGGGGATACGGCTAGTGGTAAGCGGAAGTTACGCTATCGAAGCACTTACGGGCTATGAACTAAAACACAATGATATAGATACGAATGTTTTTACGTCTAATTTGTCTAAAAGTATCAAAAAAGTTGCCTTTATAATGGAAAATCTTTCAGTGTCGGGCCTAAATTTACATTTACTTAAAACGACATGTGATAGATTGGAATACAATGTTTTGCTAGATCAGAGGAATTTCAGAAGGCTAGAATTACAATTTGTGGAAGCTAAAAAAATAAAAGGTTCCAAAAATTCTTATCGTTTGAAAAATGGCAGTGTTGTTCCCACTGTACTAGTCCCGATTAAAAACTCAAAAGGACAAGAATATTTTTTTTGGGTAAAATCTCTTCCATATACTATTGCCACTTGGGCCATTAGGGTTTCAGGTCTTGTGAAAAATCCCAAACGACAAGTTAGACAAAGTGATATAGAACATTTGGGATTGCTTTTATCTGGTTCTTTCCGAGAGGAAGATGTGATTTCTGCCATGAGTCATCATCCCCAAATGCCTGACAATATTTCGGTGTTAGAAGTATATAAGAGGGCAAAGGAAAGGTTAAAGACATGAGTGCAGAAAGCAACTGGGAGAGGAAAGCTGCTATTTTCAGATGTGCCTTTTTCGTAGTTGTTCCCGGAAGTATTGGAATTTATAAAAAAATTGGAATTATAAACAAAGATATGAACTACAAATAGGGTATAATTGAAGTTCTTGAATAGATGAAAATCGTAATTGGTACTAAAAACAAATATAAAGTTAGAGTTGTCAAAGAAGCTTTGAAAAACCTCCATCTTGACGTGGATATTGATAGTGTGGAAGTTGACGCTGTAATTCCCAATCAAGCCTTAGATAAAGAGACTATAAAAAAGAGGGTAGTTAACCAAGCGCTAGGTGCCCGGAAAGCTAAACCCAAAGCCGATTTTTGGATTGGTTTAGAGGAAGGACTACATGAGCACAACAAAGGATATCACTTAGTTACTTTTGCCTGTTTACTTGATAAAAATGGTGGCCAATATGTTGATGAAGGTGAAGAAATTCACTTGCCCGATGAAATTTCTAGGAGAGTTAAAAACAAAGAGTTGTTCGGAGATGTTATTCGAGAATACCTAAAGGACAACGAGATTGATAAGAATTCGATAACAAGATTCTCACATTTTACCAGGGCAATAGAGTGTACATATGTTGAATATTTGAAACAAACTACTCTTATGAATTTCAGACAAAGAATCTCAGCTGTTGTTATGGATAAGAACGAAAACTTCTTAATCGTACAACTTACCAGCTACGGCGAGAATGACTGGAATTTTTCTGGTGGCGGTATTGAGGAAGGTGAAAAACCTGAAGAAGCAGTGTTAAGAGAGCTCAAAGAAGAGTTTGGAACAGATAAATTTGAGGTTGTCAAAAGAAGTGAATATAAAGCAGTTTATGACTGGCCAAACTGGCTAATAGCAAGCGATATAATCAATAAAAGAAAAATATTTAGGGGGCAAGAGGTGACATTCTTTCTTATTAAATTCTTTGGTCAAAAGAAAGACGTCAAACCAGACCCAAAAGAGTTAAGAAAAGTGAAATGGGTTAAATACAGCGATATTAAAAAATATTTTAATTTTCCCTGGCAAATTGGGCTGACAGATAAACTTCGTGACTTGTTTGACTAGTAATTAAAGCTACTGACTAAAATCTTTTTCTAAACCGGTAGATTTGGAATACCTTGACTCAACTTAATATCCTGACTTTAAAGGTTCCTTTCTTGATATTACACTCCCTTGCGTGCTACAATTTGTTCCCGTAAGGATGAAAATTCCAGCAACGAAATTGCCAATAAGGTTTTCTTTTGGTTTGCCAACCCTGTCTTATTTTAAGGAGGTTCGTCTAGAGCTTTCAAAAGTAGTCTGGCCAAAAAAAACTGATGTGGTCAAATTGACTCTGCTTGTAATTCTTATCTCGGGAGTGGTTGGCATTTATTTGGGTGGACTAGACCTTGCAATGACTAAACTCTTGGAAGTTTTGATAAAAAAATAAGATGAATAAAAACACCTCTCAGGCAGTTCAAAAACAAGACAAAGGGGTTGAGGAACGGGGCACTGGAAAAAAGAAAATTCCGGGGTATATTTTGATTAACAAGGATGCTCCTGAAAATGCACACTGGTATGTTGTCCACACAGCCAGCGGTCACGAAGTAAGAGTTGCCGAAACACTTCGACAAAGAATTGAGTCCATGGGCTTAAAAGATAAAGTCTTTGAACTTCTAATCCCAACCCAAGACCGTGTTGTTATAAGACAGGGCAAAAAAGCCACAGTCAAAGAAAAAATTTTTCCCGGCTATCTGCTTGTCAAGATGGTTGTCACAGACGACAGCTGGCTGGCTGTAAGAACAACACCCGGAATTACAGGTTTTGTTGGAGCTGGTAACAAACCTTCTCCCCTCTCTGACACAGAGGTAAAAAATATTCAAAAATTTATTTCCTCCCCGGCTCCTCGTTTTAAAACCAAACTCACCCCAGGCGAGGCTGTTAAAATCACGGACGGTCCTTTTGCGGATTTTCTGGGAACTATTCATGAAGTGGATGAGGAAAAAGGCAAAGTCAAGGTCTTGGTTTCTATTTTTGGCCGCGAAACTCCGGTTGAGCTTGATTTCCTACAGGTCGTAAAGATATAGCAAGAGCTTTTTTGTAAATAAAAGCTTTCTTTTTTTCTCCCAAGAGATAAAAGGCAACAAGTCGCAGAAGCGTTCCCAAAAAGATATTTATTCGCGCCCAAAAAAGATAGGAAGGATAGTGTTTTTGAAAATAATACAAGACTCCTTCCAGCTCTTTTGTTAGAGAAAGGCTTGTGTCAAATTTACTGCTTGCTCTCCCCAGGTGTATTGCTTTGATATAAGGCGTGTAGAAAATTTTGAATCCGGCCTCTTTTATCCTTTTACACCACTCAACTTCTTCGGTATACATAAAATAATTTTCATCAAAGCCCCCGGTTTTTTTATAAACCTCTCTTCTTAAAAGCATAAATGCTCCCATTATCCAGCCGAACTCTTTCTTTTGAGTAAAAAAACGCTGACTCATGGGATGAAAAGGTCCAATGATATTTGAGAGAATATGAATCTTATCTATTCCAAACATCCAGGCAAAAATCCTCAAGGGGTTTGGTAGAAAACCGGCGCTTGGCTGCAATACCCCATTCTCATAGAGAAGTTTACAGCCCATTACTCCGCAGTCGGGATTACCTTTCATAAACTTCAGACTCGCAAAAAGACTTTTCTCTTCTAAAAAGGTGTCCGAGTTAATAAGAAGAATGAGGGGGTATTTTGTCCTTTTCATCCCCAGATTATTACCCTTAGCAAAACCCAAGTTCTGGGGGCTTTTGATAAGTTTCACCCAAGGATAGTTTTTGAGAATCATCTCAACCGAACCATCAGTCGAAGCATTGTCAACAACCACTACCTCAAACTTGTTTTTTAAATTTTTTTGACAATAATCGACAGCTTTTTTGACGAAAGTCAAACATCTTCTGGTAACATCCTTTGTATTAAAAGAAAGAATAACTATCGAACAGTCCATGTTAGCTTAATTTTATTTTTAATAACCTAACCTTTTCCAAAAGATTTATACCAAGAAGAACAATTTTGCGAAAAACAAAAGGGGTATTTTTTAGATAATGCTTTTCGTAAAAAATCCTCATTGCCTCAATTCCCGCTTTGGCCGAGCGAAGTTTAACTTCTTTAGAAACAGAGACTTTGGCACTTTTCCAAAGTCCGGATGAAGAACCTTTAAAATGAACAATTTCACCTTTGGGGTAATAATAGATTTTCCAGCCCTTTTCTCTTAGCCGAAAACAGAATTCAATATCCTCGCCATTCCAAAAATAATCCTCGTCCCACCAGCCAACCTCCCTGGCCGCTAACCTTCTTACCATAAAAAATGTTCCGCTGATACACTCAACTTCGTTTGTGGTGTCACTGTCAAGATAGGTTGCGGTATAGCCTGCAAAAAATTTTGAATTGGGGAAAACCTTGGCAAGTCCGGTGAAATAACAAAAAGCGCTCCATGGGGCAGGAAAGCCTCTCTTACAGGAGTAATCAAGCTTGCCATCGGGTAAAAGAACTTTACAGGTTACAGCCCCAACTTTTGGATTTTCCTTAAGAAAATTAAGAGTCTTTTGAATAACATCACCTTTTATAATTGTGTCCGGGTTTAAGAAAAGAACATAGTCGGAGTTGATAACAGAAACCGCAAGGTTATTGCCCCTTGCATAACCAAGATTTTTTGGGCTTTTGATGAGATTAACCTTTGGAAATTTTTTCTCGACAGCCTCAACAGAACCATCAGTAGATGCGTTATCAACAACTATTATTTGCCAGTTGTTAGTGTCTTTTTTATTTTTATAGATGGATTCAAGGCAGTCCAAAAGAAGCTTTTTAACATTAAAACTAACAATGACTATAGACAATTCATTCGCCATCAGAAGATAGTTTACATCAGATTGTTATGATGGTAAAATAAATTACCTCGGAAAAAAATTTTCTGAGGGAGATGAAACACATCGAAACAGCTTCAAAAAGCTTCCGGTGTGTCAATTTAAATAAAAAATGCCAAAAAAAGTAAAAACAGTTATCAAAGTCAATTTGCCCGCAGGAGAGGCCACTCCAGCTCCTCCCCTTGGCCCCGCTTTAGGCCAACACGGGGTGGCTATCATGGATTTTGTAAAGGCCTACAATGATAAAACATCATCTATGAAAGGCCAGATAGTTCCTGCGGTTATTACCATTTATGAGGACAGATCGTTTGATTTTGAAATAAAAAAAGCTCCAGTAACTGAGATGATTAAAAAGGCAATAAATTTGCAAAAAGGGTCAGGCGCACCCAATCGGGACAAAGTTGGAAAATTAACCAAGACGCAAGTTGAAGAAATTGCCAAAGAAAAAATGGCTGATTTAAATACTGATGACTTAGAAGCTGCAATAAAAATCGTAGAAGGAACAGCACGTTCTATGGGTGTTACCATTGAATAAATTCAAAATATGAAGCACCAAACATCAAACAAATAAAATGTTTAAATATTTAAATTTAAAATATTATTTCGAATTTAAAATTTGAGATTTCGAATTTAAATTACATGGGAAAAACAAAAACAGTTTTTATCGGAGACGAGACACAAAAAAGCAAAAAAGAAGTCAAAAAGCCTGACAAAGTTCATATTTCTGGCCTAAAAGGCGGACAAAGAATTAAAATTGTTGAAGCAGAACCATTGCCGTCTGCCCCCAAAACCGAGGAGGAAAAAGTTGTTAAAAAAGCTAAAAAGGTAAAAACAAGAGGCAAAAAATATCTTGAAGCAAAGGCAAAGATTGATAAAAATAAACTTTATGGGCTTCCCGAGGCTGTTAAACTGGTCAAAGAAACCTCGTACTCAAAATTTGACGCAACTATTGAGCTTCACCTGGTGGTCAAAAAAGAAGGTCTATCAGAAACAATAGAACTGCCTCACAGATGGGGAAAACAAAAAAAAATAGAGATTGCATCTGAAGCGACTATAAAGAAACTGGAGACAGGAGAAATTGATTTTGACGTTCTTTTAGCAACTCCCGATTTTATGCCAAAATTAGTTCCTTTTGCAAAAATTTTGGGTCCAAAGGGGCTTATGCCAAATCCAAAAAATCAAACCCTAATTAAATCCGAAGATGATGCAAAAAAGTTTTCCGCAAACTCTCTGACTTTGAAAACAGAAAAAAACGCTCCCCTTATTCACACCACTGTTGGAAAATTCAGTCAAGACGATAAAAAACTTATCGAAAATATAGAAGCTGTCTTGGTAGCTTTTAAAAACCAAATTCTTAAAGCCTATCTGACCTCCACCATGGGTCCCTCTGTGAAGCTGCAAATAAACTAGTTATGGAACAAACTCCCTTATTCCTTCTACCCAATTTCCATCCGTGTAAATTACAATTGTAACCTCCCCTTCTGGAGCAATAAGAATGCCTACTCCTTTATCATAAATTGGAAGAAAAAATGGAATTAACCCTTCCCCCTCCGAGGGATAAAGATAGGGCAGGTGTCTTCTTCTATCAGTCACCGCAACTCTCACATCTTTAGAAGATCCAAACCTCTGCGCAATTTCTGAACCGCTAATCCCTTCTTCATTAAGCATATATAAAACATCTCCAAGAACTTGCAACTCCGGAGGATTGAAAAAAAGGTCATATACTTTTCCATCTAATTCTGTAACTCCAGGGATAAAATTAAGTGTATTTGGATATGGAACATGAACAATAAAACCCTTACCTGCCAAAGAATAAATTAATTCATAAATTTTCCAAATCTGCTCTGGGATCACTTGTGTTTCCCTTCCTCCTGAGGGTGCAGGAATACTTGTGGGTGGACATGGGGGACATGGCTCACTTGCTGGAGTATCTTCTGATCTTTCCCAAATAACCCTTAACTGATACCCCAATACTGCAGCCAATAAAAATAAAGCTGCCGCTTGTCTTATTCTCCGTAGTCTTCCCTGTTCTCTTTCATTCATAATTAATGATAACTACGAAAGTTAAAACTCATAATTTACTCCTTAGTAAGAAAAATTAGAGATAAAAAAAATACCTTTTGTTCTGAATTTATAACACAATCTTATGTTTTTGTCCAATTTCTTACAACTTTTTCTAACATACCCAAAACCACCTTTTTTGTATTGCTGCTATTATAGAATTTCTTCAACAAAAATCAAATTTTTGTATAGGACGGGTACTTTTTGGAAAATCTGTTCAGGCTGTTTTCTGGTTAGGTAAATGTATTACACTCTATCCACAAACAAGCTAACCCAGAAAAATGTGAAGGTTGTTTACAAATACATCAACTCCAGTGTGTGTTTTCTGCTATAATTCGGCAAATGCCTAGATCTAGAGAAACTTTTGAAGTAAAACAATTAAGAACTATAAAAAGTCTGGTTGAACAAACTATAGACCCGAATTTTGATCCGCACAACAGCAAGAACCCTCTTTATGTATGTAGTATGTAAGAGAGAAAATCTTCTGCCTGTGGCAATATACTATGACAGTCTTCGGCCGGGATCTTTGCAACAAAAAGATATTAATGATATGGCAGAATTCCTTAAAAAAATCTCCGGTAGCGATTAGGGAAGAAATCCGGTTATCGGTGCCAATTTCGCTGAACTACAAAGAGGGTGTGTTTGTGGAAAAGGGGACGTTTGTTGGAAAAGGACCTACTATTGCATGGAGGTGGGAAGAAAAAGAAAGGACTCGTATTTATGTTAGAGTTGAAAGGACTCAAAAAGGTATTATCAAAAAAGTCACAATGGAAAGTTCAATAGAGGGGAAAGAATTAAAAATAGAAATCACCAAAAAACCCATGCTTGGCAAAAACAGAGATCTTCCTGTTTATGAAGTTAGTTATCGCGTTCCAAAGGTCATTCCCCCACGTGATTTGAATGGAAGTATGCAACTTGCTGCCTCAATTGCCAAAAGTTTTTTGGAAGCTTTGATAATAATCCCAACAACTTCCTAGCGTACCTTTCTCTCATCAAAGGATGGGTTCTCACTGCCTAGTTCTTCTTGTCGTTTCCGCATTTGCAGGTAATCAGTTTAATCTTGAAGTGGGTGGGAAAATTTGGTAGTTAAATTCTTTCGCCAAATCTACCATGGGCCCCTCTGTGAAGCTGTAAATCAATTAAGGCCTCTAGTAACCTCTTTTGGTTCTTTTCTTATCACTCCCAACTTATCAAAATCCTTATCATATGAAACAATGGTCCATTTACATTCATGAATTTGCGGTATTGAAGCAATCAAACAATCAACAAACTTTACATTCATAGTTTTAAATAATTTGATTGCTCTTGCAGTCTGGAAGTTATCATTCATGGAAATTGATAAGTTGTATATTGAATTTAAGGCTAAAACTATTTCTTCCTTTGGAAATTCATAAAATCTCTGCATGGTCCAAACGATCTCTGAAAGAACAATGTTTGAAGTTACTGCCTTAATCTTTCTCTGTTTAATGTCTTTTAATAAATCTGTAGATTCAAGATGAGCTGTTAGATTATCCTTTTTGTTAAGCACCCTGAGGAAAATATTTGTGTCCAAAAAGTAAATCACTTAAACCCTCTCGTAGTGCCTTTGCATATACTCACGAGCCTTAAGGGCACTCTTGCCTTTGTTTGCCCGCGGAACAAATGTTCCTGCAAGATCAACCAAATCTGGCTCTGGAGGTAAAATTTTGATATGATCTTTTGCCTGCTTAATGATCACTTTGTTATTTGTTTTAATGCCGAGTTTATCCCGCATTTTTTTAGGGATTGTTACTTGGCCTTTTTGGGTCACAGAAACTATTTGCATAATAAAGTAATACTACCCTAATAAGTATTACTCTGTCAATAAGTATTACTCATTATCAGAGGACTCTGGAAAGTTAATATCTCCTTGTCATTTCCGCATTTGCACATAGTCAGTTTTGTTCAGAAGTAGACGGAAAGATTTGTCTTACCATTTCATCACCATTTTCAAAGGAATTTTTAATTTTATTTTTAAAGATTTCAAGAGCCCCAAAAGGAAGATAGCCTTTTACTTTTTTCAAACACTCCAGTACTTGAACATCATCTATTCTAAATAAATTTCGCTGCAAAGTGATGTCCGTGATTCTATTGTCAATTTCCATGGCAAAATTTTCTGGAAGCAAGTTTCCATTCTTATCACAGTGTCCCGGAGTGGGTTTAGATAGATTTTCTAAGAAACCTTGGTAGTTAAATCCTCTTTTTGGTGTTTCAAGCATTTTCTCTTTCACCACCTGGAAATTCAGGCTTTACATTCTCTATTGCTTCCCGAAGTTGGCCAGGATTGGCACAAACTCGCAAAGCTTTTCTACACCTTTCAATGTAGTTTTACCATGTTTCCACACTCCAGCCACCTTTAGGCGCGCCATGCTCAGCTTGATATCTAATCTGCTCGGCCAAAGCACAAACACCTGTTTGGAAGCCTTCACATAAATAACTTCCACAAGTCCTGTTACTCATACTTTCACTCATATCGCAATATTACTACAGGTCAATTTTATTGTCAAAAAAATTCTCCGTCAAATAAAATATCCCTATTTAACTTTTTACTTTTGCCAGATTCCGAGGTATATTTGAAAATATGGAGGGAAAAGAAAACCAAAAAGCTGATAATGGTAAACTACCAGAAAAATCTGGAAGTAAGAAAGAAACACATAACCCATACCACAAAATCGTCTTGTATTCCCGAAAAGGTCCACCTTCGGACGAAGATTATCAAAAATTAGCCAGACTATGGTGGAGTGTCGAAAATCCCAATGAAAAAGATGTGAAAGATGTGATTCACGAAATTAAAGAAAAGAATATTCAACTTGATCTTTTTCCAGATAACCCCGACCAACCTCAACTAGTTGTTGCAGCCATAGATCCTGAAAATAGAAAAGTTAGAGCAGTAGTAAATGCTTTTCCAAGTATTATAAAAGTCTCAGGGGATAATGAAACAGTCAAATTCATCCAAGGCGAAGATAAAGTAAATAATTATCCTAATGAAATCGCTCTACAAGTTGTGTTTTTACAAAACTGGAGAGCTTTTCATTTATCTAATGAGGAGATCGAACTACTGAAGAAAAAGGGTCAAATTCCAGACCAATGGGAAAGTGCTGCATTTGAAGTGGTTTCGGAAGCGATAAAATATTTTAACCAAAACCAAGGAGATCAGACATTTTGGGTAGTTGGGACAGGACATACCACAATTCACCCTGATGGTAATGAAGAAGAGTCCCGTGCGAACAGATTTTATAGGAATATTTTATGTAATAAACTTAATGTGGCCAAACCAATTAAGGTTATAGGTATTCCCACAAAGGTACCACTGGAAGAAACCCCCAACACCTTCGTGCAAAGGCAATACTATTTAGCTAATGGAAAACTCTTACTCAAATCTCTTTCTAGAATTCAACCCTCCTGAGAGGGTAGTTAAAAACACTTAATAAAAAAACTACAAGTTACGACCAGAAAAACTCCAGCTACATTATACTATCACTTATTGTCTGCATCACTACTTCCATACAAACCTTCTCGTCGCTTTTTTCCCTCTTCACGAAACCTTTTAGCCACGGGGGGATCGATTATACCAGGAACTTCAGCGGTTGTTCCCGAACCTCTACTTCCCGCTGTTAGGGATCCACTTCCCCATGCTTCATCTTGTTCCCTCTTCCTTTCTTCAGAGCTTTTATTTCCACTTGATCCTACTCCGGGGGCTTCCGCAATTCTGCTTTCTCCCATAACCATTCACCTCCTTTTCAATACAGTTATCTTTTCACAAAAACCATCTCTGTGTCAAGGATTATCATAGCCAATAACAATCCGAGATTCCTCTGAATAAGGACATTGGGAAATTAACAAATCAGGAATCTCAAACCCATATCTTCTTAAAAATTCTGGGTTGTTTTTTCAAATTTGTCTGCTATAATAAGACTAACCCTAAGACAGTGTGCAGAAAAATAAGTCACACCGAGGAAAGGCTGGGAACTAGGAAATAGACACTGGTGATTAGAATTCGCGCTTAGGGCGCGATTTTTGTTTTATAGATATGAAAAAAGCGGAAAAGCCATTTTTTGTAGAAAATCTTGCGCTTGAGATAAAAAGTGCAAAAGCTTTGGTCTTGGTAAACTCAAAGGGTTTAACAGTCAAAGCTCAGCAGGAGCTCAAAAAACGCCTGAAAAAAGTAGGTGCAAAGTTGAGTGTTGTTAAAAACACTCTTCTTAAGCTGGCCACCAAGAAAGCTGGGGTCTATAACGAAAATGCTTTAGAACCGGCGCTTTTCGGCCAGACTGCCCTTGTTATCACAAATAAGGATCCTATTGCTCCACTTACGGTTTTGGGCAAATTTAAAGAGGAATTTGAAATTCCTGAATTTAAGGTGGGCATTGTAGAGGGCAGTTTCCAAGACAGTGAAGGCCTTTTGAAACTCTCAAAACTTCCCGGAAAAGACGTTTTATATGGGCAAGTTGTGGGTGGAATTAGTGCACCACTTTATGGGTTAGTCAGTGCGTTAAATTCGAATTTACAAAAACTGGTCTGGATTTTGCAACAAAAGACAAAATCAGAATAGTCTTATGTTTAAAACAAGGAGGTGAACGATATGGCAGAAGAAAAGAAATTAGGAAAAAACGTTGAAAAACTGGTTGAGGATATTTCAAAGCTTACAGTAATGGAGCTTTCAGAGCTTGTTGAAGCTTTGCAAGAAAAGCTGGGTGTAAGTGCTGCTGTACCGGTTGCTGCTACGGCTACAACCACTGCCAGTACAGCAACCAGCGAAGAAGGGCAACAACAACCAACAAGCGGAGCAAACCAAACTGTTGTGATGACCAATGCTGGGGCAAATAAGATTGCCGTGATTAAGGCCCTGAGGGAAATTAATCCCAATCTGGGGCTTAAAGAAGCCAAGGACATGACCGAGGCGGTTCCGGCAGAAGTGGTCAAGGATGTCAAACCCGAGGCGGCCAAGGAAGCTGCCGACAAACTCAAGGCAGCCGGAGCAACTGTTGAGGTTAAATAAGACAACCAAAAAACTAGGCAGCTTTTGAGAGGGCAACTTCTGCCGCCTTCTGGGTCAACAGCACACGGAGGTTCAATTTCTTTCACTTTATATATCTTATACCCTTAATACAAAATTAATCATTCAAGGCTGAGTCTTTTCCTCAAAGTAAGGAATTATCACATTTTTAACAAAACTAAAATCAGGCTCCCTGATATTAGACAAATCAAGTTCACCCAGCCGTATTAAATCCAAAGCTGTATAAATATCAATTCCCGAAACAAAGGCCAGCTGCCAAAGTTCGTCAGTCTTCATAAGTTTTTCAACAACAATCTCGCCTTCTATATATCTCAACTGTCCTGTATAAGGAAGATACCGCAATTCTTCTTCAAGTGGTGTGTGCCTTCTAAAATTCCTAAGAACGCTATTCACCAGTTTAAGTAATTCTTCTTCTCTCTTACCTTCAACAAATTCTTTTACGGTTTTACCTGATCTTTGGGCCCGCGCTTCTAAATTTGCCAGGAATGCATCTCTGAAACTGCCTCCCTTTTCCAGTCTTCTCAAAGACGAATAGGCATATGGAAGTGCTTTCTCTTCTTCCTCCACCCCCATTTCTTTGAGTGCCTGATTCGCAAAATATTTATCCGTCCCTTCCCCTAGAACCTCAACACCCGCTGTGTGGTAAACTGAAAGTATCTTTAATCCACCTTCTCTTCTGCTTCTTTTTGCCTCTATACGACAAATATGAGCCAGTTCACTAGCAATAGTTTCTACCACACCATTTTTCCCGTTTGAATAATTCGCAGGAATCAGAACTTTATCTTTTTTCCCTTCTCCTTTTTTCCCTTCTCCTTCCTTTTTTGCCTTAACTCGTACGGTATTCGCAGTATCTGAAACCATAAATTCCCATGTTTCAAAACCCAAACAGTTCAACACTCTATTTCCCAATTCTGCAACCTCGTTGGCATTAAAGCGTCTTTCCTCTTCTTTGCCCTCTTGAAAACGAATAGGCTGCCTCAACTTTTCTCTCGCTGACTCATCAACTTGAGCAGTAAAGGCTGAATAGCGAATGTTTCCATCAGCGTCGGTTGTCAGACCTACTCCCTCAAGAAATCTATCTATTCTTTGCATTGTCCTTGGAGCAGGCTCTTCATTAAATCTTCTGAGTTTATCGGGATGGCTTAGTCCCGGCCCCAATAGTCTAAGAACTTGCATTTCTGTTTCATTTTTTACCGGTTTTTGGGCAATAAGCCGGCCGTATTCGTAAAAATCGGCAATTTGTTGGTTGGTATAACGCGCGTATATGCCAAGAATGATAATTTTTGCTTCTTTTTCAGTTTGACTAAGTTCTGCATTAGCTTCAAGCTCTCTTCCTACCCATTTTAGAGAATTCTTAAATTTTCTGTATGCTCTTATTTTTTCGGCCAAATCCTCGGGGTTAACAACTACACTTACTCGAACGGGGTTTTCTACGTTTTCTATATTCCCCTCTCCTTGGCTAAATTCCCTAATAAAATCCTCAACAAACCTTTCGTGAGCAATGTCAGCGGAATATCTATTTGCCAAGGCCCGGATTCTATCTGGAATTTGTTGGTGATCTGCACCCAGAAAAATATCTCTAATATCTTCTTGCGAGTTCACTTTGCCTTCTACTCTTGGTCTGATTAAACTCTTAAGACTCTCAGGGGTCTGACCTAATGCCTCGGCAGTCTTTTCCAAGTTATATTCGCCCCTTTTATAGGACTCAAAACTTTCTTCATTCTCACAGGCGTTTTTAAGATCCTCAAA
>CAZDKH010000003.1:0-11224 GCA_964506225.1 uncultured Gammaproteobacteria bacterium | reverse complement strand
GGTACCCCTCCCTTTTCAACTAGAGAATCGAGAGTTTCGACTGGTTGATGAATTCCTATTTCCTTAAAACTTGCCATATTATTTGTTTTTTGTTTTTGGACCTCCAGTTTGAACAGGTGATCTTGAATCAGGATCTACACCGGTTCTAAGTGCAATCCTTCCCTTGTGCTTCTCTAATCACCTTCGTCATAACAGAAATTTACCTTGTATGGGTTCAATTCCTTTGGGTCATTAACTTCTGATTGTCTTTTCATATCTATTTAAAAACTAAAAAACCTCTCGTGGTGAGAGGTTTTCTTTACTTTAATTGGACTTTTAATTATATAAATTCTCTCACCACGTTAAGTCCCCTCCAGATAAGGAGGATAAACATAACGAAAATGAGAGAGTATAATTTCATATTTTCTGAATTATAAGTTTATCCAGCTGAACGAGTCAAGTAGTGATCAGCACTAAGCAAAAATTTACCCCCGTGTTTTTTGTAAAGTGCCCAGTAATTTTTCTTTTGGACTCTTTTATTGAGTGAGTTTAACCAGACAGAGGCGTCCTCAATCTTTTTTCTGAAACTTTTAATAAATTCCAATATCCTTTCAAAAAAGTGAAGGTGATAAATTCCGGGTTCTATAGGGGCCTGCATACTTGCAATTTGCACTTCTTGGGTTAATTCTGGGGTGACTTGAGCGATAAGCCTAATCTCTTCCATAATTGCGTGAAGTTTGATTCTTAGTTCGTTTGATTTTCTTTCGACCAGACTTTGTTCTTCTTGGCGTATCCTTCTTTCTAAGGCCAATTGCTTTCTTAATTTTTCTTCATCGGCTCTTCGGCCGGAATAAACATCGCGTATTTGGAGTTCTTCACCGGGGTTTATTTCACCGGATATTGATCTTGGAAATCTATTAAAAAGCTGTGAAGCAAAGTTTTCTGGAAAAGGCTCAAGCTGTCTTTTAAAAGGGTCAAGAACATTTTTCCCTGCTTCTTTTATAGATTCAAATGTATCAAGCGGAGGCAGCTTTCTTGTTTGCTTGATATTTTTATCATCCATATTTGGTTTATTATTTTAGCCCAGAGTTATCAAGGAGTCAATTACTGCACGCTTGCGCAAAACAGAACGCACCATTTGGCGAGAATGAGGAGTATTGAATTTAGAAGAAGGCTCGTTAGTTGCCCCCGTTGTAATACCGATTGCTTTGTCTATTTCGCTTTCGCTAATTTTTATACCTTCTTTGTCAGCAATCTCATTTAAAATAAGTTCCAGTTTTATGGAATTTTTTGCTTGTGTTTCATAATCTTTTCTTAAAGTATCAGCTGTTTTTCCAATGGAAGCAAGGTAGGACTCCAAAGTCAAACCAAGTTTTTCAATTCTTTCCAAAAGCTGTGACAGTCTTCTGGTTACTTCTTCTTCAATGAGAATACGGGGAATCTCTGGATTGATGGTCTCCAATAAAGTTTTTATTACCAACTCTTCTTTTTCCTCCCTTGAGAGTGGTTTTCCTTCTTTACCCTTCTGGGATTTGTCTGGAGTCCAAAGAGAGCTGACTCTCAAGGCAGCGCTAACTGCTTTTTTGTAATCCCCCAGATTAATCTCAGGATAATCACAGGTTGTGGCGCGGATTTGCCAAGGCTCGTTATCTTTTATACTGATAAGTTCAAGTTTGGGATAAATTGCCGGCCTTATTTTGTGGGTGGTCATAATTTCACCAAGAATTTTTGGCAATAATTCTTTTAGTGTTTCCTCAATCAAACGTTCTTTTGCTAATTTTTCCCTGACTTTCTCAAGTGGGGCTTTACCTTTTCTAAAGCCAGCAACTTGTACGTTTTTTGATAATTTCTCCAAAGCCTTTTTTTGGCTTTTGGAAACAATTTCCCATCCAATGGTAAAGGTCACCTGAATGGTTCCATCGCTGCTTCTGGCAACTGTTGATGAAATAGATTTTTGATTATCGGCCATAGTTTTACAGAGGATTAGGTATTATAACACAGATGCCCTTTCTAGCTTTTGTGCTGGATTTTAAATTTTGCCGGGTCAAAACCCGGACGTGTCTGCGGGCGACTGCCACGAAAGATTCTGCCCTTAAAGTAGTCAGCAGTGCGAAATCCGGGTGAGGGAGATTTTACCTTTTTTTTGATAAAACTTTTCATAAAATCACCATCCTTTATTTGCATTTGAGGAAAGCTTTTGGAGAAACATGGTAGTTAGAGTAAGAAGAATTGAAGCTATTGCTGCGGTTAAAAATCCGTCTATTTCAAAGCCCGGAACAATTAAAGAAGTTGCCAATAAAAGAGCAACGTTAATGAGAAACGCAAATATCCCCAAAGTGAGGATTGAGATAGGCAGCGCGATAATCTGCAAGATTGGCCTGATGAAAGTATTTATCACTCCGATAATAATTGCCGTCACGACAGCAGCTCCCAAACCGTCAAGTTCAAACCCGGGAAGAATATAATCCACTACCAAAAGTGCCAGCACATTTATGCCAAGTTTAATAATAATTTTGGTCATCACTACTATTTTGGAAGTGTTGGGCAGTTTTGTCAATTATGTGTATCCGTCAAATTCTTCTAGTTGTTCGAAGAAATCTCTGATGATGTCTTCATCTGTTGCTGAAGGCCCCGCGTTTACAACAATTATGCGATCATCTGGTCTCAGATTTTTTCTAAACTCCCGTGCACTTTTTTTTGAACTTTTAACTTGTACATGGACAGGTTGGTGGTATCTTGAACCACTAAAATACACAACAAAGTCAATTCCCTTTCTGTCTTCGTCGTCTGTAGCTGGTCTTACAAAACTGATATTTTCCGTTCCTTCAATTAGACTTTTAAATCTCTTTTCCGAATTTATACCAATTTCTAGACCTCTTGATCTTTCTTTACGTCTTAATTCTTCTAAAATTTGAACCCGGTCAGTAATACCTTCATATATAAGATCAAGTATTGCTTCAACCCGACTGCGGTCTCTATCTCTGCGACCTGCACCTCTGTCAGGACTCATAGAAAATTAATTGAAATCATATAAAAATTTTTTGTAAAACTCAATGTCCCTTGCAACAACCAAATCCCAGTTAGGACGCATATTATGATCAGTGTCTTTATAGGTATAATAAACTGGATTTTTACCAAGCCTTTTTAACTGGTTGACAAGATTATTTGTCCACTCCTTAGGAACAGCGTCATCTGCTTCCCCTTGGTGAATAAGAAGAGAAGTATTTATTCGTTCAAGATAATTGTCTAAAGAATATTTTTCGGCGTCATAATCCTTTTCAAATTCTGAAAGAAACTTTCTTAAAGATTTTCCTTTGTCTTCAGAATCATCTGTGTAATATAAAATTGAATAGGGAAAGGGTTTTGAAACAGGCGCCCAAAGAACTGTGGGAATATTTTTGGCTGTTATTTCAAGAGTGATAATGGCAATCTGACCGCCGTTTGAATGTCCCCAAATAAAAACGTCTTTTTTATTCCAACTTGTGATATTTTGCAAAGATTCTAAAAGAACAAGTGTGGTTGTATAGGTTTGGAATCTACTTTCAAATACGTTTTCGGCTTCTTTACTGCTTTTACCGTAACCCAAAAAATCAGGAGCAACTGTGATAAACCCAGCCTCGGCAAATTTTTCAGCTGCCTTTTTGGTTCCAATACCTGTTTCGTAAATAGTTCTATCTACATAACCTCTAAGCATTACAATCAAGGGAAAGCTTCCCTCTTTTGAGGGAATATTTATTTGGCCGCTAACAACCTTTTTTTCCTTATTTGAAAGGCTGGGGTCAAAAGTTAGGGTGAAAAGATAACTTTTAAAATTTTCTTTGCTTTCAATAATATCGCCAATGATAAATTCTCCAGGGGGTATTTTGGTATTACTAAGATTTTCGATGCTATACTTCTCAAGAGGTTTCTCTTTGGGATAATTTTCCAAAACTCCATCTTTTTTTGTCTTATTACTTTTAATAATAAAAGTGCCAAATATGGCTCCCGCCAAAAAACACACCCCACACAAGAGTAAAAGCATAAGAATTTTTCTCATAAGCATATTTTAGCACGACTTTTCTTTTGGGCAGGTTTTATTTAGGGAGATTTTGGATAATTGTAAAAAGACTGAAAGCTCCGTAAAAGATGAACGCCCCCCCAACAGCAAAAATTCTAAGAAGTGATGGTTGGAGCGGTTTTATGAGAGCAGTTTTATTAAGCCAAAGTACCAATCCCGAGTATATAAACATTGTAAAAGCGTTAAGAACGGCACCAGTTACTACAAGGGATAGGGGTTGGCTAAAACCTAGAGCAAAAATAGTAATGCCAGATAAAATCTGAATCCATAAAAAGAAATAATAAAAAAGTGGAAGTTTTTCTATTTTAAATTTTTCTGGAGAAAAAATAATTAAATTTTCACTCATGATTCTACTTGTTGCGTCAAAGACCGAGAGTTGAGTCGAAAAAAGCATTACGCTTGTGGCGGTTAGAAACAAAAGGCCGATAAATTGAGATGTTCTTTGGGTAATAACCTGGCTTTCTTTAATAACAAAGCTGATATCAGTTGCCCCAACTGCCTGTCCATAAACTGTTGAATAAGCCAGAAGACTTAAAATGCTCATTGTGATTGCACCGGTTAACCAAAAAACTACTGCGTGCTCTATATTTATTCTTTTCCACCAGAGTTTAAAGCGTTTGATATTTTTTACTGTTGGATTGAAAGTTGCTCCTTCTAGTGTTATTTTTTCTTTTTTACCTGTTAAAATACTTGTGATTCTACCTGAATATTTTCCCATTCCATAGCCTTTTTCTTTGATATAAAAAGATTGGGCAAGATTAAGGTTTCCGCCAGCTCCAGCATAAGCAAAAGCCCCAAGAAAAGTTGCCAGAGAGATTCCTGCCGGTAAAAACCAAAAGCCCTCACCTTTACCGATAAGGCCCGCTGCCAAAGCAGTCCATCCGGAGGGCTTAGTCAGAAGAAATGCCAAAAAAAATATAAAAGGGACTCCAATTAAAATTAAGGCTTTCTGCAGTTTTTCTAGGGTTTTGTAGATAACAGGTCCGAGGGTTAGAATAAGGCCGATTAAAATCAGAAGGATGATGGGGATTATAGGTCCATAACTAATTCCCAAAAGCTCGGCTAGCAAACTTGCTGAAGAGGCAATAATTCCAGGCCACATCCAGGGGATTAAAGTTGAAAGGATAAACCAGACGGGAGCTACTCTTTTGAATTTTCTGGCAAAACCAACAAAAATACTTTCCCCATTGATAAGGGCATATCTTTCTATCTCCATATTTATGAAAAATTGAAATGTGATACCAACCACAGCTCCCCAAATTATTCCCAGTCCGTACTTTGAAGAAAGATAGGGCCAAAGAATAAGTTCTCCGCTGCCCAAACCCATGCCCAAAAGTATAAAACTTGGACCAATTAGCATTTTTAAAGGAAGAGGAAAAGGAAGACTTCGTATTTTTAATTCTTTCATAACTTTAGTTTAATATTAACTTTGATATGTTAAAAATATCCCAAGGCTGAATAGGAAATTTTATTCAGTCATTTTTGCATACAAAAAAAACTACCAACTGTAGTAATCTCTGTGAGCTTAAGAGAATCAGCATAAAAGGAACTTGCAGCTCCCCCATCCAGATTAAGAGCGTCGGCTATCTTAATATTAATTTTTTCGGAAAATTTTTGAACAAGTTTTGCCATATCTTTAAGATAGGGTCCGCTATACAAGGAAGTGGGGTCAAAAAAAATTGCAAAATAAAGTTTGTTTTCCCCTGTTGTTAAGGCGACAACTCTTCTGGCATTTTTATCCTCTAACAGGAAAGGTTCAAGTGGTTGAGAGTTTTCGATAAGCAAAGGGCCGCTTTGTAGGCCGATGCGCAGCAAATCCTTGGGTGGGGTTCTTGTTATTCTGGGGATGGCCATGCTGTTGACGGATAAAACTGCGTTAAGAATTTTATTTGTTTGCCATTTATTGAGAGTTTTGCCTTCTGTTATAAAAAGCCCAATTGGCTTTTCGCTTTTGTCGTAAAATCCAGCGCTGACAAGTAACTGGCAGTTGTTTTGTGTTTTTACAAGCTCTGATTTTAGTTTTTTATCAAAATTAGCCAGAAGAGTAAGTTTATCAATGTCAGTTACCTCCACCCACCAGACTTTAACAAAAGAAGAGTTGTGTTCCAAGGTAATCTCATTTCGGGTTTTTGAAGTTTGTGCGGGTAAGACATTTTCTTTATTATTATTTTTGAGATGTTGGGATGGTTGTTGTAGAAAAATCAAAAAAAATATAAAAATAATTGCAGCAGCAATCGTATTTATTTTTTTGAACATTAACAAAAATCTCCCTGCCTATTTAGGTTACAATTTACTTTTCAATTTGACAAGCTATAATACAATTAACTAGGATGAATACTCCAACTATTCTTCTTATAGAGGATGATTTGATGCTAAGTAATATGTATGTTGAAAAATTTACTCTCGAAGGATTTAGAGTTCTGACTTCTCGTAATGGCGAAGACGGAGTTAGAATAGCTAAAGAGGAAAGACCGGATTTAATTCTTTTGGATTTGATTCTCCCCAGGCTTTCAGGTATTGATGTTTTGGTGCTTTTGAATCAAGACAGTAACACCAAAAAGATTCCGGTATTGGTTCTTACCAATGTCGCAGAACAAAACCAAAGCAAGAAAGCTTTAAAATTCGGAGCAAAGGAATATTTGGTTAAGGCGATGTACACACCAGAGGAGATTGTCGCCAAGGTTAAAAGATACCTTAATGTTAATCCTCTTTAACTTTTAATAATGCCAATTACAACTATTAAATGCAAATACTGCGGTAGAGAGATAGAAATAACTGAAGCCCTAAGACACGAAGTAGAAGAGGAAGCCTTCTTAAGGGCTAAAAAAAATTTTGATTATGAGCTGCAAAAGTTAAAGCAAGAGGCAGAGGAGGACAAAAAGAGTGCCCGGAAGCTACAGCAGGAGGTTCTTCAATTGACTTCTCAAATCAGAAAAATAAAAGCAGAAGAGCAAGAACTTAAAATAAAAATGGCTAAAAAATTAGTTGAGGAGGAAGAAAAAATAAGAATTGAGGCAAGAAAGGCTGCCCAAGAGGAGTCCCGGCTTAAGATTTTGGAGAAAGAAAAACAGCTTTTAGAAGCTTTGGCAAAAAATGAGGAATTAAGGCGAAAACTAGAGCAAGGCTCCCAGCAAACTCAGGGAGAAGTTTTGGAACTTGACCTTGAGGAGGTTCTCAAAAAAGAATTCCCTAACGACACCATCAAAGCTGTGCCCAAGGGGGTACGCGGGGCAGACCTAATTCAGGAAGTTCGCGACAAAACTGGCAGGGTTTGTGGAACAATTTTGTGGGAAACTAAAAATGCCCGCTGGAATCCTGCATGGCTTGCCAAGTTAAGAAGTGACCAGAGAGCCGCCAAGGCAGACCTTGCTGTTTTGCTCTCAGTTAATTTACCCTCCGACATAAACCTTTTTGCTTACCGACAAAGAGTTTGGGTGACAGGGAGAGCTTCAATGATAGGGCTTGCAACCGCACTTCGCCTTAATTTATATCAGGTTTTTATGGCTAATCTGGCCAGCGAGGGGAAGGAAGAAAAAACCCAGCATCTTTATAAGTATTTAACCAGCAACGAATTTAGACAAAAAGTTGAGGGCTTGGTTGAATCTTTTGATAAGCTTCACAAGGAGATTGAAACTGAACGGCGTTGGTTTACCGCAAAGTGGGAGCGTCAGGAAAAAGCCATAAGACAAGCCCTTGATAATACTTTTGGGATTTATGGAAGTTTACAGACTGTTATCGGGTCAGCTCTTCCCGAGATTAAATCTCTCGAGCTTCCCAAGGGAGATTTAGAGAGACATTAAAATATCTTGTCTTTTATAAACTTTATTCCAAGCTCGGGAAAAGTGGTTTTTGGGTCGGAGTTGACAATATATTCCACGAGTTTTGCTACTTCTGCCGGTTCAATTGCATTTTCCCAGTCAACTTGCCCGCCAGCTTTTTCAAAAAACTTGGTTCGCATATGTCCCGGGTATATTCCAATTACCCGAATTCCAAAAGGAGAAAGTTCCATCTCAAGCGATTTTGTAAACCCGGTCATAGCAAATTTTGTTGCGTGGTAAACGCTTCTTTCGGCCTTGCCATAAAGCCCGGCTTGGGAAATTATATTTATGATAGTTCCTTCACCCTGGGACTTCATTTGGGGAATGACAGCCCGGGTCAAAATCATTGGCCCGATTACATTAACGTCCACAACCCTTTTGATATCTTCAAAGGAATTAGTTTCAAGCGGACCAGCGATATGGACACCTGCATTATTAATCAAAACGTCAATCCTTTGGTGTTTTTGGATAGCTCCACTTACACATGCATCAACATTATCGTGGTTTGTGACATCGCAAACCTCAAAAGCGCACTGAAACTCCCCTGCCACCGCCTCAAGTTTCTCGCGTGAAGTAGAAAGAATGGTAACAGAGTGGTTGCAAGAGAGAATCTTGGTTATCTCTTTGCCCAGCCCTTCGCTTCCGCCGGATATGAGAATTACCTTGCCCATAAAATTATAATAGCAAAAAACTTAAAGACTTTTCTAGGGCTTTGAAGCATTATAATTGTTGTCTCTGGAAGTATTGGGTGTATTTGTAGTAATATGAATTAATGAATCCAAAAATCTTGGGTTATATCCTTTTGTCTATTGGAATTTCCATAATTATTTATTCGGGAGTCAGCGTTTATTTGGTTTTTACGGGGTCGTTTGAACCGTTTGAACTTTTTCGTTTTGCTGGAATTTCCCTTGATCCGGCAAAATTTTTAGGTGGTGATATATCAAGCCCAAATCAAGCTATACTCCAAGGGCAGGAAATTGGGATACAAAAAACAGAGCTTATCCCAAGCGAGATGTTAAACCAGCCCACAAATATTATTGCACATGTAGTTTTGATGGGTTTTATGGCAATGGTTGGTTTCAGATTGGCCTCAATTGGAGCAATGCTGGTTCGGCCGATTGTTGTTAAATTGAAAACTCAAGAGGAAAAAAATTCACAATAGCGTTCATAAGCCTTTTTTTATCCTTTAAACGTCAAACCCCCGATTAAATCGGGGGCTAACGACATGATAACTTTACTTTTCTATAAATAATACGTTTGAAAATCAAGAAAGTTTCGTTTTATATTTTCTGATTTGCTTAAAACGCGAAGGGTAGCTTAATAAATCCGATTTGATAAAAACAATAGCTATTAAGGTAACTACACCGATAAGGACAAATGGAAGAACTTTTTCTGAGATATAGGTTACTATTGCGATTGCGGCAAAGGTAAATGTTACCCCAAAAACTCCAAGTGCCGGAATTATCAAGAGAAGACTTTTTTTGAGTCTTGATTCCTCAAGTTCGGCAACCTTTTTCATTATCTTTTTTGTAAGTTTATCCTTGTTCATATTTGTTTTCTAAGTTCCTTGGCCAAAAGCTCTTTTCCGCGTTTGATGCGCGTGCGCACGGTATTTAGTGGCAACTTGAGAGCCTTGGAAATTTCCTTATAGCTTAAGTTTCTAAAATAATGACTCATAATTGGCAGTTTGTAAATTGTCGGTAGAGCCTCAAGTGCATCCTTGACCACCCTTTTTCTTTCCAGCCGCAAGATTCTGTCAAGTGAGCTTTCATCAGTGCTTTCAATGTCCCAGGACAAGCCTACATTTTTTTTGTTTTTGCGAATAAAATCCAGACAAAGGTTGGTGGCAATTTTGTAAAGCCATGGCTTGATTGGCCTTTTTTTATCAAACTTTCTGAGGGTTTTGTAAAATTTGATAAAAGTATCCTGAGTCACATCCTCTGCCGCCGAGGGGTCTTTGAGGAATTTGTTGGCGTGGGCAAGAATGTTTTCCTGAAAGTGCTTCACAATCTCCTCGAAGGAAGATAAATCCCCTGCAAGAGTTTTCTCGATTAATTTTTTTTCATCTAGAATTTTTGGCATAAATTGATTAAATATGTTGACTATAGTTTATCAACTTTTTTGAGAATATTTTAGAAAGTTCTTAAAAAAGTGGCAGCAGCAAGAATAAGTCTAGTTTAGATTTGCTGTTTTTCTAGAGAAGTCTCTGGACTTGGGGTTGGAGTGGACTCTATTTGGACTGTGGAATTTTGGAAATTCTCTCCCGCAACCATGAGATTTGCTGTTGCTTTCTCTATATCTTTTAATAACGAGCTTGAAAAAGAAACCAATAAAAACGACGCCCCGATAATAGGGATGAGAAGTAGCAATCTGAGGGCGTAATTTTCTACCGGGTTAAAAATAGCTTTTGGATAGTTAATATCTCGTCCAAAGAGCTTATTTTTAACTTCTCTAACCAATTTCAAAAACTCTTTTGTCAGGGCTTTAAGCTCCTCATAAATGACAATTGTTGCCGGAATGACCACAAAAACAATAAAACCCTTGGGTGTTTTTGCCCACTCAACCAGATATCCAAGATAAGGAATTGAAAAGTTAACCTTTCCCACTATCTGGTCGAGATAAACCTCCTGATTGTCCCCTTCCTCATTAGCGTCGCCTTTTGTAAAAAAGTACTTTTTATCGCCTTGAATTTCCACACTTTCTATCCTGTGGGTAATCAAATTTTTTACGCCATTCTCTCTAAAAGTTATAACATCACCGATTTGATAATTAACTGATGGCAGGATGAAGACAACTGAACCGGTTTTAATGGCAGGTTCCATTGAGCCGGATAAAACAACATATCCTTTAAGGTTTTTAAATCTGGCTAGGTTTTGAGGGTCAAGTCTGCCAGTAGCATAAAAAGCAATAAAAACAGAAAGGAAAAATAAACCCACTCCGCTCCCCAAAAACAAAGCTGAGATAAAATCTTTAAATCTCATAATATCTTCACATCTCTAGCTTGGGCAGGCCCCGATTGAATCGGGGTAAACTAGAGAACTAAAAGCTATTAAACATCAGTATCATCGTAACTTATGAGATTCCACTCAAAAAGATACTCTGACTGATGCCAGTCTTTCATTTTTTGATTTGCTGAGTCCCAATCGCTTGAAAGAACTACCCAAATTTTTGCACCAGAATTGGGATCACCCGCTGTGGGTAAATCTGTGTTCAGTTCCACACTCCCACTTCCGCTCCAATTACCAGCACCGTCTGTGGTAAATGATGCAATTTCTTTACTTCCAGTACCTGGCCAAGGATCCTTGTAATAAATCAGCTTGTAGGCTGTACTTGGATTCAAACCATAAACCCTAAGTGAATAATCAAAAGT
>CAZDKH010000002.1:0-25083 GCA_964506225.1 uncultured Gammaproteobacteria bacterium | reverse complement strand
AACTGAAGGGTTTGAACTTACAAATTCCACTCTCTCAACAGTTCCATTTGAAGGAGTTACATTTGCAACCAGGGTTTGTGATGAGGCCATTGGAATACTGATTATTGAGGGAGAAAGTGTTACAGAACAACTGGGAATGGCCACACACCAAGCCTCTCTCCCGATAAATCCTCCTCCACCACCACAAGCTACTGTATCGTAGATTCGTCTGTCTTGGCAGGTTAATCCTGAACAACAATTAAGTTGAGACCTTAATGCAGGAATATTACAGATAGAATTGTTGTACAAATCATACCTTTGATATTGCCAAGCAGGGAAATAAAGCACATTTACTCCCCCTCCAGTACAAGGAGTTGGGTTGCCACTTTGTGATCCTGCTGCCCTACATGATGATCCCCCACCTCCACCCATACAAACACACGTTTGAGAAGCGGGAACCCAAGTACAACTTCCTCCCCCGCCACAACTACCTGTACACCAAGGGTTACTACCATCTCTTCTACAATCACCCCCACCTCCTCCACCTCCACCTGGAGTTGGGGTGGGAGTGGGAGAAGACAACCATGAACAAGATCCGGACACAACACAAACTCCAATATATACTTCACAAATACTTCCTGCATCACAAGAAGAAGGAGGAGAATAGCCACTGCACTCAACAGTAGTTCTTAGGCCGGTACATTGGTTGGTACAAGTGCAATCAGGGTCTACCCCGACAACACAGGGATTGCCTGAAGTGTCAGTACAAACTCTATTTATTCTACTTCCACATGTTATAATCCCACCACAACTCTGCGCATATACTGACTTTATGGATAAATATAAATACAGAAAAAAAATAAGTCCAAAAAACAAGAAACCACTAATGTATCTGATCATCTTTCTCATATTTTTTCTACTTTAAAGACACTTTGATTATTTGATTCAATACTTACTCTTGATGTGCCGGAGGCTCTTTTGTAAAGAAGATTCACTGCTTCCCAAAATTGTGAATCTAACCATCTACCTATACCTGAATGTTCCACTTTGGTGTTTATATAATCACCAACTGCAATTTTGATTAGCGCGGTGTCTCCAACTATCTCTGCAGATGTTGAAATAACTATATTTCCTTCTTTATCCTTTTGTACTATAAAAGGATTTTCCACCTCACCTTCTACCAAAACTACTTCCAATTTTTCAATATTGTTTCTACCTAAGAATCCTTGGGAGCGAAGATAGTTGGTAAGATTGCCTTCATCGCTCAAAGCAATCTTATGTTCAGAAATATTATTTATTATAATTACTCTCTGGGTTTGCAGTTGCCAATACTTAAACACCAAAAAACCTGTTATCAAAAGAATAATAGTAAAACAAGCTATCAAAAGAGTTTTAAAACTTGGCAGGGTTGGCATTGTTTAACTAAATTAATATTAGACGATCATAGATCAAGATTCAAATCTATCGTGAGGTAAGGATATATTTGAAATCTCCTCTTACCCTACATGAGCCCTCTGATACCTCACCGCCCAATTTTTCAGCTACTTAAATAAAGATATCTAGGTCTAACACATGGTCTTTTCTATCATCTCCATGGATAGACTATAGATCTGTGTATCCCCAAATCAGAAGCAGTTTTGACTCTTCCAGAACATTAAGTCACGTGATTTAGCCCGTAGGAGAAGCATAGTTTGTGGCATAATTGGTTAATGGAATTTAAATATTGGCATGGTGGATTGAAGAACTAAAGGTTATAACAGATCATGTTCATATGTTAATCCAGATATAACCAGCATTAAGCATTTCAAAAGTAGTAAAGATTATCAAAGGTGGAACAAGTAGAATCCTAAAAACAGGATATCCTGAACTGGAAGAATTTATCTGGGGAGACAGCTTTTGGACAGATGGCTACTTTGCCGAGACGGTTGGCCTAAAAAACATATCTGAGATGAAATGATGTATCAAGTAGAACACCCAAGAAATTATGCCACAACAGAAAAGAAACCACGGACTTTAGTGCGTGGAGTATTATTAAACAGAAACCATTCTTTTTAAGTGGAATATATTTTACTTGGTTTCACTCTCATAAACATAATCTACATAAGATCTACATAAGTTATATTGCAGGTGTGGGGTTAGAACACGCATATTCCATACCTCGGGAATTTTATCTCGTTTCAATATAAATGAAATCGCCAACAGTCTTACAGAAGTCTTCAGGTCTATCACAACCAAGCACTTTGTAAATATATTTTGCTTGCTGGGAAGTTATCTCCCAATTATGTTGATTGCCCGTGGCTCTGGTTGCCGAGTCAGACAGCACGATAAGGCTAATCACAAGTGATCTTGCTGCCACAAATTCACTTTGGTAATTACCACCAAGAGGCTTGTTAATCATCACTAAGTGACCATCTTGGTTGAGATACAGCAAACTATCAGGTGCAACTTGACGGCCACCAGACTTCCAGCCCTCATAAAAAACTACGTTATCATCTCCGTTTAAAGAGTCAAGAATATTATCAAACTCTTCGGCTGTCACTATATATTGGGACAAACCATTAATTTCCCCTTCCAGTCTACCAGAGCCAGTTCTCACACCAACTTTATGATCGTTAATCACACTCACTAGATTTATCTTATTACTATCTAATTTAGCCATTCTTTGTACCTCACTTAAGATGTACCTATAAGCAGAATCGATTGCAGTAGGGTTATTCGTACTAACAGCTTTACATCCTAATACATCATCAAGAACACCTTCACTATAGTAAATTTGATATTCTTTTCCCTCGAGTCCATATGGAAAATTTTCTCTATTTAAGAACGGCACAAGTCTTTCAGTAACACTTCTTGTTGATTGTTCATATCCAGTTAAAACTAAGCCTTGATATGGCTCTTGTGTGGGAGAAATATTGGGAAGTGGAGATAGCTGAGTTTGAGAAATAGTTTCTAGATCAATTATTCCAAGTTTTTCTTGGGCATCTGGGATTTGTTGGTATGTTCCTGTTGAGGGGTCAAGAGTAGAAAAAGTTGAAATATTTCCTTCTTCACCAACAACAAGCGGTGCAAAAACACCATCTTTTTCCACGTATCCTATCTCAAACCCAAAACCATCAGGAAGGTTAAGAATCACAGGACTTTCTGTAAGGGGATCATATATTATGGCAATGTTTAGTTTTTCTCCGGTCTCTTGCAGTTTTGCCTCTGTCACAACTGCCGCTGTAGCCAGAGTACCAAATCCAGAAATTTCTTTATAATAGACAGTTACTGGTACACCTCTCTTTAAAGCAAAATCGAACTGTTGTCTTAAAAGTGCCACTTCGGAATTATCAGGATTTTCAAGATCAGCGGGTGTTTCCACTCTTATAGAGAAAGATTTTAGGTACTCAATACCCTCCTCCTGTTCCTGTGCCTTAATTCTTCCTCCTTCTAGTTTAGATTGATTGGAAGGTGTTGGCGAGTCGGGGTTAATACCTTGTTTTGCTTCTACAGAAGGCATAACATGACTATAACCTTCAGTTTCAGGTTGTGGAGTAGTTGCGTTTGAAGGCAAACCGGTATTTGAAGGAAAACTAGTTATGAAAAGACCAACTAGAAAATTCGACCCTTGTTTTAGGAAGAGTCTTCGGCTTATTTTAATACTACCATCATTCTCGGCAGACATATATTATCCCATAATATCACAATATCCCATAATATACAAGGAGTTTGGGTTAAAAAAGCCCGAGCTTGGCTCGGGCAATACCCAGTATAATGTTCCTACCAGTTTTGCTTTCTGAAGAATCCTCATCACTCTATCCTAACATTATATCAGATAATTCAAGAGATTTTTCTCAAGTAAAGAATACTTTATTGGAAAAAGGAAGTACTTTATATACTAATTTAGCTGGTTGTGTTGTATTTTCTTATTAACCCGACAACTTTACCTTGGATTCTGACATTTTTGACGAAAATGGGCTGCATTTGAGAGTTTGCTGGTTCAAGTCTAACTCTGGTTGACTCCCTGAAAAAACGTTTCAAAGTTGCCATTCCATTATCCAAAAGAGCAACAACAATCTCTCCGTTGTTTGCATTTTCAGTTTCTTCGACAACCACAAAATCACCATCCCGAATTTGTTCTTCAATCATAGAATTGCCGCGAACCTGAAGTACATATACCCGCCTTTTTCCTGAGACAAAAGAAGGGGAAATATCCAAAGTTGCGTTTGGATCAGTATGGGGTTCAAGAGGAGCTCCAGCCGCAATAAAACCCAGTATCGGGACACTTATTCCTTTGGGGGGGGTGAAAACTTCATTTTCCTGTGTAAGCTTGATAGAACGAGCCTTGCCATATTTTCTTTTAATAAGACCCTTGGACTCAAGAGTTGTTAGATGTTCATGGACAGTTGAAAGAGAGTTTACCCCAATGGCATCCGCAATATCCCTTAGAGTTGGAGCACAACCATTGGTTTCAATAAACTGTCTAATAAAACCTAAAATCTGGCGTTGTTTTTTGTATATTACAAGTGCCATGGTTTAATAGTATAATAACTCTACAAATAAAACCCGAATGTGTCAAGACCCGATTTAGTATGAAATTTAAGCTTAAATCAAGATACAAACCTACTTTTGACCAAGAGCAAGCTATAGCCAAATTGGTTAGGGGAGTCGAGTCAGAAAAAAAATATCAAGTTCTTTTGGGGGTTACAGGCAGCGGAAAAACCTTTACTTTAGCCAATGTAATTGAGAGACTGCAAAGACCGGCTTTGATTATATCTCATAACAAAACACTTGCGGCACAGCTTTATCAAGAATTTAGGGATTTTTTTCCCAAAAATGCAGTAAGTTATTTTGTTTCTTATTACGATTACTATCAGCCTGAAGCATATATACCCTCAACCGATACATATATAGAAAAGGATGCTGATATCAACGAGATGATTGATAAGCTGCGCCTAGCCGCAACCACAAATTTATTGACCAGAAAAGATACTATTATCATCGCCTCTGTATCCTGTATTTATAACATTGGTTCTCCAAAAGAATACGGCAATTTTGTTTTTGAATTTGTAAAGGGTATGAAGGTTTTAAGGGAAAAGATAATTGACAGACTTGTCGATTTGCAGTATGAAAGAAGCGATTTTGGCTTTCTGCGAGGTACTTTTAGGGTTCGCGGCGACACAATAGATATTTTTCCTGCCTATATGGATAACGCAGTTAGAATAATTTTGACTGGAAACAAGATAGACGATTTTTACTTATTCAATCCTGTCTCTGGAGTAAAGATTCCTGACAGCAAAAACCTTGCCAACTTCGTTTTATATCCAGCTAAGCATTATATTACCGATCCCAGCAAGAACAAGGAAATCTTTAGTCAAATCAGAAAAGATTTGGTAAAACAAGAACGTTTTCTTAGGAAAAAAGGCAAGTTTCTTGAAGCCTACCGACTTCATCAAAAGGTAACCTATGATTTGGAGATGATTGCTGAGATTGGTTATGTTAAGGGAATTGAAAATTATTCGCGTTATTTTGACGGGAGAAAGGCGGGCGAGCCACCCTATACCCTTCTTGATTATTTTGAGCATTCTTATCGGAAAGATTGGTTAGTTTTCATCGACGAAAGTCACATCACTTTTCCTCAAATAAGAGGTATGTATGCCGGTGATCTTTCCCGAAAACAAACTCTAATAGATTACGGCTTTCGTTTACCGGCAGCGTTGGACAATAGACCCCTGACTTTTGAGGAATTCCTGCGTCGAATTCCCGGATTTATAGCAACAAGTGCCACGCCAGCTGAATGGGAGATTTCCATGTCAGGAGGAGTTATTAAACAACTTCTAAGACCAACTGGTATTCCCGATCCGGAAGTAGAAATAAGACCTGTGTCAAATCAGGTTAGCGATGTTATCAAAGAAATAAAATTAAGAGCCCGCAAAAAACAGCGCACCCTTGTGACTACTTTAACCAAGACTACTGCTGAGGACTTGTCTGAATTTTTACAGGAAAAAGGAATAAAAGTTCACTATCTTCACTCGGACGTTGCGACACTGGAAAGAAGTGATATTTTAGACGACCTAAGAAGGGGAAGTTATGACTGTTTGGTGGGTATTAATTTGCTGCGCGAGGGGCTTGATTTACCTGAAGTTTCCCTTGTGGCAATTTTAGACGCAGACAAAGAGGGTTTTCTGAGAAGCGAGGTAACGCTTATTCAAACCATGGGCAGAGCGGCTCGGCACGTCGAAGGAAAAGTAATTCTTTACGCCGACCGAATTACCCAGAGTATGAAAAAGGCATTAGCGGAAGTTGAAAAAAGACGCAGATATCAACTTGCGATGAATAAGAAACTTGGGATAAAACCTCACTCAATTAGAAAACCTGTTCGCCAAAAAATTGTTGAAAGTGAGAATGCTCAAGATACTGCTTCAAACCTACCTGAAATTGACACAGAGAGCTTAACTCCCATGGATAAGCAAAAATTGGTCAAGAAACTTACAAGACAGATGCGCCTTGCGGCTAATGATTTGAATTTTGAATTGGCAATTGAGATTAGGAATAAAATTCGTTCGCTTAAAGAATAATTTCTTAGTGTATAATATCCTTACCGCGGTTAGAATCCGTGGGCTTTTGCTATGGATTGGCAGATAAAAATTAGGGGTGCAAGGCAGCACAACCTCAAAAATGTAGATCTTGATATACCTAAAAACAAACTTGTTGTTTTTACTGGTGTCTCGGGTAGCGGTAAAAGTTCTATGGCTTTTGACACTATCTATGCAGAAGGTCAGAGGCGTTATGTAGAAAGCTTATCTGCTTATGCAAGGCAATTTTTGGGAGTGATGAGTAAACCGGATGTTGATTTAATAGAAGGTTTGTCTCCGGCAATTTCCATTGATCAAAAGACAGTTTCGCACAACCCGCGTTCAACAGTGGGTACTGTTACGGAGATTTATGATTATTTAAGACTTCTTTTTGCAAGAGTTGGTCATCCTCACTGCCCAATTTGTGGGTGCGAGATTCAGCGTCAATCGGTGGAACAAATCACCAAAAGTATTTTGGAAGGCATTACCTTTAAACTTAAGACAGAAAAAATTTTTCGAATGCTTATCCTTTCAAGAGTTGTTCAAGACAGAAAAGGGGAATTCAGTTCTCTTTTTGCAAATCTTAAGGCCAAAGGTTACTCTAAAGTAAGAATTGATGGTGTAATCTTTAGTCTTGAGGAAGAGCTTGTACTTATAAAGACCAATAAACACACTATAGATGTTGTTGTTGATAGAATCTCAATTTCTGGGAAGAATTTTAGACAAAAGATTTTTCAAGAAAATATTAAATCTAGAATTTATGATTCGGTTGAGCAAGCTCTTAAACTATCTGATGGAATAATAGTTGTTGCTGAAATTTGTGATTCTGGTTTTGAAATTCCTGAGAAACCCAAAAAATTTAAGGACTATCTTTATTCAGAGCGTTTTGCCTGTCCCATTGATAACATCCAGTTACCGGAGATTGAACCTAGAACCTTTTCTTTTAATTCTCCCCATGGCGCCTGCCCGAGGTGTACAGGAACTGGTAGAATTTTAAAAATTGAGGAAAATTTGCTTTTTTCCAAAGAAATCTCAATTGCCGAGGGGGGAATATTGCCCTTCTCGACAATGTTTGAAAAAGACACTTGGTACTCGCGTTTGATTAAAAAGGTCTGCAGTGAAAACGGAATTGATATTTACACAGCTGTTAAGAACTTATCAGAGGAACAACTTAGGATTATTCTTTATGGAACTAAAGAGAGGGTTTATGAAGTTGAAGGGACAAACCGCTTTGGAAAAATGACTAAGATTTGGGAAACTTTTAGTGGGGTAGTTAGTGAACTTGAAAATCGCTACCAAAACACAAGCTCTGATTATATTCGAAAAGGAATTGAAAAATACATGCGCGAGATTGTTTGTCCTGAATGTAGGGGCTCAAGATTAAAAAAAGAGGCCTTAAGTATTACAATTGATAATCTTGCTATAAGCGAAGTGACCCAAAAATCTGTAGATGAAGCATATCTTTGGATTAAGTCTCTAGAAGAAAAAGATATACTCACTCCCCGAGAGAAAGAAATAGCTGGATTAATTATCAAAGAGATTTTGGCTAGACTTTCCTTTCTTATTTCTGTCGGGGTTGAGTACTTAACTTTAGACAGGGCTTCTTCCACTCTTTCCGGAGGGGAAGCCCAAAGGATACGTTTAGCTTCGCAAATTGGTTCAGGTTTAACAGGAGTACTTTATGTTCTTGATGAGCCAACGATTGGTTTACACCCCAGAGACAGCAATAGACTTATCTTGACTTTAAAGAAACTTAGAGATCTCGGAAACAGTGTTATTGTTGTCGAACACGACAGAGACATTATGATGAATTCGGATTTTATTGTTGATTTTGGGCCTGGAGCAGGAAAATACGGCGGTCGGGTTGTTGCAAAAGGAACAGTCTCTGAACTTATCAAAAACAACAATTCACTAACGACAAGTTATCTTTCTGGCAAGAGAAAAATCGAAATAAGTCACAAAAATGCCAGCACTACAAATTCAAAAATTAGTTTAATCGGAGCAAGTCAGTACAATCTTAAAAATATAAACATAGAAATTCCCTTGGGTAAATTTGTTGCGATAACCGGCGTTTCTGGAAGCGGCAAATCTACTTTAATTGTTGAAACTTTATATAAAGCCTTGCAACAGAAGCTTAATCCATTTTACCGTGAGACCCCCGGAATTTTCAAAAGATTAGAAGGAGTTGAAAACATTAACAAAGTTATTCTTATTGATCAATCCCCTATAGGAAGAACCCCAAGGAGTAACCCCGCAACATACACCAAGCTTTTTGATTTGATACGCACTATTTTTGCAAATACTCGTGAAGCAAAAATTCAAGGATATAAGGAGGGTAGATTTTCTTTTAATGTAAAAGGGGGCAGGTGTGAAGCGTGTGAAGGACAGGGCCAGATAAGAATAGGTATGCAGTTTATGCCAGACATCTGGGTTTTATGTGATGTGTGTCGAGGAAAACGCTACAACTCTCAAACACTTGATGTTCATTATCGAGGAAAAAATATTAGCGAGGTTTTGGAGATGACTGTAGCTGAAGCGAAAGAATTCTTTCACTCCAACCCCTTGTTGATTCGCAAAATTGAGACCCTTGAAGAAGTGGGCTTGGGGTATATACAACTAGGTCAACCCGCTACAACTCTATCTGGTGGTGAGGCCCAGCGGGTCAAGTTAGCAGCTGAACTTGGAAAGTTTCACTCAGGAAAGACTTTGTATATTCTCGATGAACCAACAACGGGACTTCATTTTGCTGATTTGGAAAAGCTTTTAAATGTTTTAAGAAAGCTTGTTGATAGGCAAAATACTGTTGTTGTTATTGAGCACAATTTAGATGTTGTCCGAAACGCAGATTGGGTTATTGACCTTGGACCCGAAGGGGGAGAAAAAGGAGGAGAGGTTATAGCAGTAGGAACGCCACTGGAAATTTCCCAAAACCCAAATTCCTACACCGGAAAATTTCTTAATCTGGTAATGCAATAAAATGAAAAAAATTTTTTTATTTTTTTCAATTTTAATTTTATTACTCCTTTTTTGTAGTAGTAATCTTTCCGCACAAGAAGCTATTAAAACTAGTGCCTCAGTAGTCTACGAGATAGATGACAATTTAATTACCAAGGTAACGCACAATATAACTTTACAAAATACAAAAGATACTCTTTTTGCAAAAGACTACACCCTAAACCTGGGAGGACTTGTGCCCAAAAATGTAAAAGTTTATGACGAGCATGGTAAAAATCTTGAGTTTTTCGAGTATGAGAATGATTTCCAACAAGTTGAGATAAAGATTATTTTTCCAAATGCCCTTATCGGCAAAGGGAAGGTGAGAAACTTTTCTATTAATTTTGAAGAAAACTCAATTGTTCGCAAAAACGGTCAAATCTGGGAATTGTCGATACCGGGTGTTTCAAGAGGTAAATCATTTGATTCTTACATTATTACTCTTATAATACCTTCTGAGTTCAGCGAGACTTTATATTTTAATCCTGAACCCTCGCAAACAGTCGATAGCAATGGAAAAAAATTTTTTCACTTTAACAACATAGATGTTTTGGGAAACGGTATCAAAGCATTTTTTGGTGAATTTCAGTTATATTCTTTTGATATTACTTATCATCTTGACAATCCATATAACAGGCGTAACTTGATGGAGATAGCAATACCTCCGGATTCTCCCTATCAGAGGGTTTACTATGAATCAATTTCTCCTGCTCCCGAAAATGTACTTAAAGACGAGGAGGGTAATTGGATTGCCTATTTTTCACTCGCCAGCAAACAAAGAATAGATGTTAAAATCCAAGGAGTTGTGCAGATTTTTGCCAAAAAACAACTGGATATCCCCTTTTCTGATTCATATTTATCTCAAACTCTAAAAGAAAGTAAATTTTGGCAAATTAACGATGAGAAAATCCAAAAAATTGCCAAAGAACTTGAGTCCCCAAAAGAAATTTATGAATTTGTAAGAACTGCTTTAACTTACAATTTTGAGGGAGCATATCCTTATTCACAAAGGTTGGGAGCGGTCGAAGCACTCAAAAATCCAAAAAGCGCAACCTGCACAGAATTTACTGATTTGTTTATCGCTCTTGCTCGAGCAAAAGGAATTCCGGCTAGAGAGGTAAATGGTTATGCCTATACAGATAATCCTAAAATTCAGCCTCTTTCTCTTGTAGAAGACGTTTTGCATGCGTGGCCGGAGTATTGGGATTTTGAAAAAAGGGTTTGGATTCCTGTTGACCCCACCTGGGGATCAACAACCGGCGGATTTGATTTTTTCTCAAAATTTGATTTGCGTCATTTTTCTTTTGTTTTTCATGGAATAAATCCCGAAAAACCCTACCCTCCGGGTTTATATAAACTAGCTACAAATCCCCAAAAAGACGTATTTATCTCTTTCACAAAAAAACTAACCAATGAAGATTCGACCCCCTTGCTAACAACCGCAGTTGACTTAGAACTACCTTTTCTTAAGCCAAAACTTATTATTAGCATTCAGAATCCCGGACCTTTAGCTTTATACAGTAAAAATATTCAGGTTTCTCAAAACGAAACTGCCAAAACCTATTTTATTGAGAGCCTTCCACCGTTTGGTAATACTCAAATTACCCATTATTTTGGCAACTTGACCCAAGATCTGGTAGTTAATCTGGATGATATAAAGGTGATAAACAATGCCGTTTCCAGAACGGGGGTAATTATCAAAATAGTTTTGTATGTTTTCTGTTTATTTATATTTATTTTGTTTACAGTCTTTGTTTTGCTAAATAAAAAAAATATCTTAAGAATTAAAAATGTTAAGGATTAACTTTACAAAAAAATCGATTAAGACTATCCCTCAATCAGCCGGGGTTTATTTATTCAAAGACAAGCAGAATACGGTAATTTATGTCGGTAAAGCTAAAAATTTAAAAAACCGTCTTGAAACCTACTTTTTAAAGGATCTTGAACCCAAAACTTCGCGTGTTGTTAAAGCAACTAAAACTTTTTCATTTATTGCTGTTAATTCAGAATTTGAAGCACTTCTTTTAGAGGCCAAATTGGTTCGAAAATATCAACCGAAGTACAACATTCAGTTAAAGGATGATAAATCTCCCATATATGTGGGTATTACAAAAGAAGAATATCCGCGAGTTATACTTCTTAGGAAAACGCAACTGGATAATCAGAAACTTGAATATACTTTTGGTCCATTTATAAACTCTTCTCAAATCAAAAATTTCTTAAAATTTGTAAGAAGAACATTTCCTTTTTCAACTCACAAGCCGGGCCGAAGACCTTGTATCTATAGCCAACTTGGTTTGTGTGAACCTTGTCCCTCAAAAATTATCAACACCCCCTCAAATCATTTAAAAATTTCTCTTCAAAAAAAGTACAGGAAAAACATAAAAGGGGTAGTCCAAACCTTCAAAGGTAAATTCACGCAGCTTAAAAATTCTCTTGAAAAACAAATGCACTTGTTTGCTTCAAAAAATAATTTTGAAGAAGCTCAAAAAATTCGCGCAAAAATAAAGATACTTGAGCATATAAGTGCTCCTAAAAGCTCTATTGACTCATATATTGAAAATCCTAATTTTCTTGAGGATATTAGAAAAAAAGAGACGCTAAAATTAAAGCAATTACTTTTCCCATTTTTGAAAATTAGCAAAATTGAAAGAATCGAGTGTTTTGACGTTTCCCACACCTTTGGGAGTTATCCTACAGCCTCTATGGTCACTTTTATTAAAGGCATCCCTGAGAAAAATTTATACAGACGCTTCGCTATTTCTACCAAGAAACTTTCGGATGTTAAGATGCTTCAAGAAGTTTTTGTAAGAAGGAAGAAACACTTTGAAGACTGGGGAAGACCAGATTTAATCGTGGTGGATGGCGGTAAACCCCAGTTATCTGCAGCTTTTTGTGTTTTTTCAGGAGAAATAGCTGTTATTGGTCTTGCTAAAAGACTCGAAAAAATAATCTTAAAAACTCAAGAAGGCTTTAAAGAATTATCCCCAAAGGGAGAAGCTTTATATTTGTTACAGAGATTACGTGATGAAGCACACCGTTTTGCCAAAAGCTATCACAAAAAACTAATTTTCAAAGCTCTGAAATCCTAAAAAAATTGTAGTAAAATAAAATTATTAATGAAAAGGTTTTTAAGAAGGTTTATCATCGAGGCAGTCACACTTTATCTGATTAACGATATGGTGGCAGGTCTTGTTTTTAAAAATGGTCTTCTCAGCCTTTTGGCAACCTCATTGGCTCTAACTGCCGCAACCTATGTGATAAAGCCTATTCTTAGCTTGCTTTTGCTTCCTCTTACAATTGTTACTTTTGGTCTTTTTAAGTGGGTAACTCATGCGATTATGCTTTATCTTGTTGATCTTGTACTTGATGAATTTCAGGTTACCGGCTTTGCATTCCCGGGACTTAAGCTTGGGGATATAACCATTGATCCTGTGAACATTGAAAACATGCTTTTTGCATATATTCTTTTTTCTTTTATACTTACAATTGCAACAACCTTGGTTCACTGGCTATTTAAATAGCCTCGGGATATAATTTACTATGAATACATTTTTGTTGATGTTGCAGACTATTACGGCCTCGGTATTGATTGTTCTTGTTCTAGTACAGGTAAAGGGTGTTGGATTTGGAAGAGTCTGGGGCAGTTCTTCCTCATTCACCAGAAGAGGTTTAGAAAAATTGGTATTCAAGTCAACCTTTGTGTTTACTTTCGTTTTTGTCTTTGTTTCTATCCTCTCATTAATTATCTAATGTCTAAAATCCGCTTTATCTTAAGCCTGATAATCACGTTTCTGGTACGTTTCAAGGTCATAATTTTACTAGGGGTAGTATTTGGTTTTTTAGTATTTATAGCAGGGAGGGTTATTTTACCGCTTTTGGGTGGAGTTGAAACCGAGAGGATTGGTCTTAGTGGACGATACACTTCTGAAAAACTTCCCTTATTTGTACTTGAAAAAATTAGTCAGGGCTTGACCAAAATAAATACTAAAGGAGAACTTCAAGAGGGACTTGCAAAAAGCTGGGAAACTCCTGATGGAGGAAAAACATGGATTTTCCACCTTGGGGAACACTTCTGGCAGGACGGAAAAAAAGTCACTTCTTATTCTATCAATTATACATTTGAAGATGTTTCGATAGAGAAACCTGATGAAGAAACTATTATTTTTAAACTTAACTCGCAATTTGCACCATTTCCATTTGTTGTATCAAAACCGGTTTTTAGAAAAGGTCTTTTGGGAACAGGGGAGTATAAGGTGACCTCTGTTTCATTAGCGGGAAACTACGTAGAGAGAATAGTCATGAAAAATAAAGCTAACCTCAAAAAAGTAATAAAATTTTATCCAAACGAAGAACGCGCCAAACTTGCATTTAAACTTGGTCAGGTTGATAAACTAATCGACTTGACTGATCCCAAGCCACTTGCAAGTTGGAAAAACGTTGAAGTTAATAGTCAAGTCAATAAAACTAGAATTGTGGCATTATTTTATAACACCATGGATGAGTTTTTATCTGAAAAATTGCTAAGGCAAGCTTTGTCCTATGCCATTAAAAAAGACGAGCTGACAGAAGAGAAAGAACATTTTGTTAGAGCCCTCGGACCAATATCCTCCCTTTCTTGGTATTTTAATCCTCAAATAAAACCTTATGATTTTGACCCTAAACGAGCCGAAGAACTTTTAAAAGAAGCAGAAGTTAAAATGGGTAAAAAGGTTGAAAAACTTAATCTGGTGTCTACTCCACCTCTTTTGGAAGTTGCCGAAAAAATAAAAAGGTATTGGGAGGAACTAGGAATTAGTATTACAGTTCAGGTTACTTCTGTTATGCCAAGCGAATATCAAGCCTTTCTGGTGATGTATGATATTCCGCTTGATCCAGACCAGTACTCGATATGGCACTCACAACAACACGCTACCAATATTTCAAGGTATAAGGATCCTAGAATCGACAAACTTTTAGAAGATGGCAGGCAGGAGGTAGATCCTGACAAACGTAAAAAAATATATCTTGATTTCCAAAGATTTTTACTTGAAGACGCACCTGCCACTTTCCTTTTCTACCCAGTCTCCTATACTATAAATAGACGATAAAATATGCACAAAACCTGCCCTATCCAATTTTTCAAAGAAGTAGGGAGACCAGACCTTTGTGAAAAAATTACTCCTGAATCAGCATGGATTTATTATTCAATGGAAATTGCTGTGGATGGTCTAAGATTTGCTGGCGGACTTGGTATTCTGGCTGGCGATATACTTTTAGAATGTCAAAAACTAAATATCCCCTTCTATGGAGTTACTCTTTACTATCCAGTTTGTCAAACTCAAACTTTTGAGGGCAGTTTTACTCCAAAAGATTTATCTTTGTGCATTTTTGACCCTCAAGCTTTGGGTTTTGAAAAACATGACAGTGTCATAGTTTTTGCAAACAATGATGAGATAAAACTTGAAGTTTATAAAAAAAACAAAGGCTCGGCTAATATTATTGCGCTTTATGAGCCAGGATTAGGTGAGCCTTATCAGGACGCAAAAGAGAGTGACCACAGGCTTTATCAGGAAATGGTTTTGGGATTTGGTGGACACCTTGCCTTAAAAAGAATGGGGATTAACCCCTCAATTTTGCATTTAAATGAAGCAGCCAGTGTTTTTGCTTCTCTGGCTCTTTTGGATGATATTTGTAAGGAAAGTGATGACCTTTATTCTGCAATCAAAGCAGTTCGTCAAAAGACTTTATTTACAAATCACACCCTTGTACAGGCGGCAGAGGCAATTTTCTCAAGAGATCAGCTTGAGCGGTATATCTTTAAAAACCTAAGTAGTGGAAAAGTAAAAACTTGGCTTGATATTCTTTTGAAAAATGAAAAAGATAGGCTTAATTTAAGTACTCTAGCTATTGCTCTTTCAGGTAATATAAACGCCGTAAGCAAACTCCACGCCACTATCGCAACCGGACAATTTTACTCTTCCGATGGTTCCTTGGTTAATTTTTATCCCATTACAAACGGTGTTAATCTTGATCGCTGGACATTTCCTTCTTTGCTGCAAATTTATAAAGAAACAGAGATTCTTGATAAAAATGATTTGCCGACAAAAGATTATAAGAAAAAAATCATTCAACTACCTTCTGAAAAAGTTTTGCAAATCAAAAAAGAAGCAAGAAAAAAATTGCGCGCTTATCTAAAAGAAAAAAGAGTTGATCAAAAAGGCGAGGGAATTGACATAGAAGAAGAGGCAATAATTGCCAGTTGGGCGAGAAGACTGGTGGACTATAAAAGACCCAAAATGATTTTTGACAAACCTGATAAATTGGCAAGTGTTATTGGGAAGCATGATATTTATATTTTAATCTCAGGCAAAAGCCACCCCGGTGATGAGGTTATGAGACAAGAAATTAAACAAATTTTAGCTACCGCCCGCGACGCTCCAATTCTTGAGACACGTGTTCATTATGTCCAAGATTATGATGATGAGTTGGCTTTTAACTTAGTTACCGGAAGTGATATTTGGCTAAATACTCCAATTGTGGGAATGGAGGCGTGTGGAACATCTATCTGGAAAGCTATAGCCAACATGACAATTTTGTTATCCACCATAGATGGGGGAGCTGCGGATATTCAGCCGCCTGCCTATATTCCCATAAGAGGAGAATTCTTCAGAGAAGAGGTGGACTCTTTATATGAAGGACTTGAGGCGGGTGCTAAGATACTTTCTGATTCAGATTTATGGTTAAATTTTGTAAAGCATCAATTGATAACTTACCTGCCGACAATTTCGGTATCACGCATGATTAGGGATTATCTTAATTTTGTTTTTTCAAAGAAGCTTTAAAGATTTGGGGTGGTGTACGGGAGTCGAACCCGCTAATACTGCCTCCACAGGGCAGCGCCTAAACCGTTCGGCACACACCACCATATTAAGTAAGCCCCACTTAGTCCTTAACTTTAATCTTAGAGCTTATTATACCACATCTTCTGGTTCTTCTGGTTTTGTGTGAAGAGCTTCTTCATCTTTTTCAACTTCTTCTGCAATACTAAAAGGTTTTTCTTCTGGCTCTTCACCTGTTATTTCTTCTACAACCTCACCGATATTGTCATCACTGCCGGGGTCCGGCGCAGAGCCTACATAGCTTTCCTCATCTTTATCACCCCAGTATTTTTGTTGCTTATCTAACTGTTTTTGCAAATCACTTGCTTTTGGTTTAGCCATGGCTTTTCCTTTCTGAGCGGGTGCGGAGAATCGAACTCCGATTTACTCCTTGGAAGGGAGTTGTTGAGCCTTTCAACTACACCCGCATTAGCAGCTAATTTTACATATTATTATAACAGCTTTGTTTTATTTTCTACAATTTCGGAATGCGGCTTTTGCCTTTGATAATGAATAAAAGTAATTATGAAAATAAGAGTTGATAAAAGGGCCGAGAAAAGGCAGTAAGCACAGATATTCTTAATCACAAAAAGCTGTAGATAAACAAGCCACATTGAGAATAAAAATCCGAAAAAAGTTATCAAAACAAGAAGTTTTAGTAAATCTGCTTTTTTAAAAAGAATCAAGATTGAAACAAAAATGAGAGTTAAATAGTAGATAACACCAAGTAGTGAAGTTGGAATCCTTAAAATTTCAGAGTATTGGCTGCGAAGAACCTCATTGCAACCCCCAAAAATCGGGCAGCCAAGGGTGTTTGTTTGAAAGTGTTCATAAGTAAGATAAGCTGAATCAACAAGACCCACAATTCCCAGAAGGATAACAAGATAATTTAGTTTTCTTTGCACAAGATTACTATAATACAAACGTGAGGGAGAATATATAGTTGGTCGAGATTTACGAGAAAGTTAGAACCGAATTTCGCAAAGGTTAGCTCGGCCGCCTGCGGCGGCCTCGCTTCCGTTATTTTTTGCGCGCGATTTTCTCGCCCTTCGGGCGAGCTAAAATAATATTTCACTTTCTAATTCCTTTTATTCGTTCCCATCTCTCACGAGTGCATTTCTTCGGCCAATTTCTCCAACCTTCGTTATTTCTATATTCAGGAAACTCATCTTTCTCGACCCAATGTAACTTATCGTCGTCAGAAACATGAGTTACAAATTCAATCCCGTTTAGATGATCTATTTCGTGTTGAAAAATTCTGGCGGTATAACCTTCGTGCTCCTCCTGGACCGGTTGTCCTTCTTTAGTAAAGGCTTTTATCTTTATTTTTGTTGGTCTTGAAACAATTCCACAAACCCCATCTGTAGAAAAGCATCCCTCGTACCATTCGCTCTTTTCCTCAGACGTCCAAATTATTTCGGGATTAACATAAACTCGCAGATCTCCAACTTCACCTCTGCCTCTCGCTGCGACATCAACCAATATTATTCTTTTGGAAATTCCGATCTGTGGCGCAGCCAAACCAACCAACAGGGGTTTCGTTCTATCAACTTGCTCCCCGTAAGCCACGTTCAACATCTTTTCGATATCTTTTTGGGTTTCCGGTGCAGATATTTTTGAAATATCTATTGGCTCGGCAATTTTAACAAGAACGGGGTCGTCTGGCTTAACAAATTTTTCCATTTCTTTCATTACTCGCAAATGTATCTTAACTTATTCATGATACCATAAATACTTTTTATTTCCAACTAAAATTGGCTTGCACTTTGTTGGGAAAATCTGGTATATTTTATTTGTACTCAACTTTTTTTGGATCTCTTTTTTGATAGCCGCTTTGGGCAATTTGGAGAGATCCAAGTTGAGTACAACCAGAGCGGCTATTTAAGTTTAATAAAGTTCTTTAAAATTTTTGCGTTCTCTTTTGTGTCCGCCAAAGGCGGACATTTCGAGCCGACGCGTTCGGAAGCGAGGCCGCCGCAGGCGGCCGAGCTAACCTTTGCGAAATTCGGTTCTAACTTTCTCGTAAATCTCGACCAAAAGAGAAGTGTCCGCTTCGCGGTTGGAGGCGCTCCGTGCGCCGCCGCCCGCACGGAGCGCCGCAAAGCCCTTTTTATATTCTGCCGAGAGCTGTCGGAAAAAAGAAGGAAAGAAAACGCAAAAATTTAAGAGAGAAAAACAAAATGAAAAAATATATTGCATATTGCCGAAAATCGAGAGACGAAGCTGACAAACAAGTTTTATCTATTGAAGCACAAATCGCAGAGCTAAAAGAGTTTGCCAAGCGAGAAAAACTTGAAATTGTCGAGTTTATCGAGGAAGCCAAAACCGCCAAAGTCCCAGGACGCGAAAAATTCGCTGAACTTATTAAAAAACTTGAGAAAGGCTATGCCAATGGAATTCTCGCTTGGCATCCTGACAGACTTGCCAGAAATTCAATGGACGGCGGAAAGATTGTCTATTTGTTGGATATCGGAAAACTGGTTGACTTAAAATTCCCAACTTTCTGGTTTGACAATACACCGCAGGGTAAATTTATGCTCTCAATCGCTTTTGGCCAATCAAAGTATTATGTGGACAATCTTTCCGAAAATGTCAAAAGAGGTTTGAGGCAAAAACTTCGAAACGGAGTTTGGCCGGCCAAAGCTCCTTACGGGTATATTAACAATCCAAGAACCAGAGGTATTGATGTTGATCCTGAAAAGTCAAAAGCAATAAAGAGAGCTTTTGAAATGTTTGCGGAAGGAAATCACACTTTTACAGGTATCGCTAAATATCTTTACCGTTTTGATTTACGCCGGAAAAACGGAAAACCACTGCATATCAACGAAATTCGGCAAATACTTTCCAACAAATTTTATATTGGCATTATGTTTTACAACGGCGAATATCATGACGGAACCCATAAAACTTTTATTTCCAAAGAGCTATTCCAAAAAGTACAAGGAGAAATCCAGCGCCGCAGCAAACATTTCAAGAAATCCTATCGTTTTCCATTTTTGGGATTAGCAAGGTGCAGCGAATGCGGCGCAGCAATCACCGCCGAGCAACATATAAAGTTTTACAAAACCACCAACCGCAGAGTAACCTATATTTACTATCGTTGCACCAAAAAACTTGGTCCGTGTTCCCAAACACCAATCACCAGTTTTGAGATGGAGGAGCAATTACGAAAAGTTGTTTCTGATGTGGTACTTCCGCAGTCGTGGGTTGACCAATGGCTGAAATTTTTAGAACGCGATGAACAGACTGAAAAACAATCATCAGAAACAACCATCCAAAATCTCAAAACCGAAATTCAGGAAATTGATCGAAAACAAAATACTCTTTTGGACAGTTATTTGGATAGTATCGTTGATCCTGAAACTTATAAATTCAAGAAGAACGAAATGTTTGAAACAAAACTCAAATTACAGGAAGAAATCGTCAAAGTTGAGGAGACGGGTTCGAGTTGGCTCGAACCTATGAGAGAATTCATAAATTGCGCCTTACAGGCGCAAAAAATCACGCGCGCAAAAAATAATTGCGAAGAATTAGCATTCTTCGCAAAACGTGTCGGCTCGAACTTCTTTTTATCTGATCGACAGCTCTCGGCAGAATATAAAAAGGGCTTTGCGGCGCTCCGTGCGGGCGGCGGCGCACGGAGCGCCTCCAACCGCGAAGCGGACACTTCTCTTTTGGTCGGGGAGGGCGGACTCGAACCGCCGGCCTCACGCTCCCAAAGCGCGCACTCTTACCAACTGAGCTACTCCCCGTCTCAAATTCTCATAACTAAATTTTACTTTATCAAGCTGCCCACACAAATTAAAAATTAACCGCCTAAAATCTACGATCTTTGATAAAGAAGTGCCGGGGGTGGGACTCGAACCCACACGCCAGATTCCTGGCACAGGATTTTAAGTCCTGAGCGTCTACCATTCCGCCACCTCGGCTTGTCATCAATCACATATTTTACTATTCCTATCTCAAATAGGCAATCAGTGGTGAATTATTTTTTAAGGGAAATTGAAGCCTCTAAAAAAGAAAGGAAGATCGGGTGAGGGTTAAGAAACCTGCTCAAATATTCGGGATGAAATTGAGTTCCGACAAAAAACGGATGATCTTTAAGCTCAATTGCCTCAACCAGCTTTCCATCAGGGGATAAACCTGAAAAGATAAAACCTTTTTTCTCAAAATCACTTTTGTATTTATTATTAAACTCGTACCTGTGTCTGTGCCTTTCAAAGATAAGCAAACCCCTTTTTCCTGACTTTAATTTTTTATTTTTAAATTTTGGATTTGGTTGAAACCAGGGGTTTGTTTTTTTACCCCCATAATTTATGTAGGCGTTATAAATTCTGGTACCCTTACGCAAAATACATGGCCAAGCACCCAAACGGATTGTCCCGCCGTATTGTCCTTTGGCTAAATACTCTTTTTGATTTTTCATAATATGAATAACAGGATAGCAGTTACTCGGATCAACTTCTTGAGTATTGGCATTTTTAAGTCCCACTACATTTCTGGCAAATTCAATACTCGCCATTTGCATTCCAAAACACAGACCAAGATAAGGAATCTTATTTTCGCGCGCGAATTTTGCCGCTTTTATCTTTCCTTCAACACCTCTTTTTCCCCATCCTTGGGGAACAATGATGCCGTTGACATTGGTAAATTTCTTTGCGATTTTATTCTCATCTGGCGCTTCTAGTTCTTCAGAATCAATCCAAATAATCTTTGGTTTATAGCCAAAATGCCAAGAAGCATGTTTGAGTGCTTCAACAACACAGATATAACTATCCTCAAGAATATAATCACCGGTTTTTTGATATTTGCCTACAATAGCGATTTTTACTTCTTTGTTGATAGACTCTATCCTCAAAACCACCTGTTTCCAGTACTTTAAATCACCTTTTAAAGCTGCCTTAAGTCTTAGCTTCCTAGCAATCTTAAGATGTAGTTTTTGTTTCTCTAAAATAATAGGTACTTTGTATATCGTTTTTACATCCGGATTTGAGATAATATTTTCTATGTCAACCCCGGTTGCCAAAGCTATTTTTTCTTTTCTTTTCAAATCGACTTCTTTTTCGGCTCTTCCTATAATAAAATCAGGTTGCAATCCCACAGAATTTAAAAGTGAAACCGATTGCTGGAGGGGTTTTGACTTAAGCTCACCAATTGATGGGGGAGCAGGCAAATACCCAACGTGCACCAAAACCACATTCTTTGGAAAGGATAGCTTCAGCCTTCTTACAGCCTCAAAAAACAAAAGTCCTTCGTATTCACCAACAGTTCCACCCAACTCTACAATGACAATATTTGCCTTATGGGTTTTGCCGGCCAAAATTATGCGTTTAATTATTTCCGGAGGAATGTGATGATATGGCTCAACACATTTCCCTTCATATTCCAATGCTCTTTCTTTTTCGAGAACTATTTTGTAAATTTGGCCGTTTGTTAGATAATTTTCAGAGGTAAGTGTTTCTCCTATTAATCTTTCATAATGACCCAGATCCTGATCCGTTTCGACTCCGTCGTGGGTAACAAAAACCTCACCGTGTTCAATTGGATTCATGGTTCCTGCATCAATATTCAAATACATATCACACTTCATTGCCGTAACCTTACATCCCAAAGACTTAAGAAGAAGACCAATCGAAGCTGCTGTTACTCCCTTACCCAAGCCAGACAGAACACCACCGGAGACAAATATAAATTTCATTTTAATTGCTAGTTGCCTAGTGCGCCTGGAGGGATTCGAACCCCCAACCCTCTGTTCCGAAGACAGATGCTCTTGTCCGTTGAGCTACAGGCGCTCTAATACGCTATAATTATACCCTAAATGACTACAATTGACGAGCAGATTCTTGCCACTGAAGAGGAGATTAGAAAAACGCCTTACCATAAAGGAACTGAGCACCATATTGGGAAGCTGCGCGCAAGAATTGCAAGACTAAAGGATAAACAATTCGAGCAAGCCAAAAAAGGAGGCAGCAAAATTGGCTATGCGGTAAAAAAACAGGGAGATGCCACGCTTGTTTTGGTGGGCCCGCCCTCTTCGGGAAAATCAACTTTAATTAATAAACTTACAAACGCCCAAAGCAAGGTCGCGCCTTACGCATTTACTACCGTCTCAGTTATCCCGGGAATAATGGAGTTTAAAGACGCAAAAATTCAAATTCTGGATGTTCCAGGTCTTATTGAGGGGGCAGAAGAAGGAAAGGGTAGGGGGCGGGAAGTTCTGTCTGTTATCAGATCCTCGGATCTTTTGATAATAATGACAGATATTCAAAGGTTAAATGCTTTGGAGTCTATTAAAAAAGCTCTGGAAAGAAATGGAATTAGAGTGAATAAAGAAAAACCCAAAGTTAGCGTTGAGAAAAAACTTAAAGGTGGAATTGTAGTTCACTCTAATATAAAACAGCCATTTTCAAAGGAAACCATTGTCGAAGTAGCATCTGAGATGGGAATTAAAAACGCAGAGATAAAAATTGATAATCGCCTTGATAGCATTAACGATCTTATAGATGCATTTATGAAAAACAGGGTCTATATACCGGCAATTTTTGTTGTGAATAAGGCAGATTTAGCAAAGAATGAAATTAGGGAAAATCTTTTATACATAAGCGCCTTAACTAATCAGAATCTTGATGTGCTCAAGGAAAGAATTTGGGAAAAACTGGGTTTTGTTAGGGTATTTTTGGTCAAACCTGATGAAGAACCGGGTTTTGAAAACCCAATAATTATGCGCTCATCAGACACACTTTTGGATTTGGCGGCTAAGTTGGGAAGTGATTTTTTAGCGCGCAAAAAAGGAGCAAAGATTTGGGGCAGCCACGCAAAATTTCCCGGACAAGAGGTCTCTTTGTCAACAAAGGTAAAGGAGGGGATGCAGATTAGATTTATCTGATATAATACATATATGCCCTCGTGGCGGAATGGTAGACGCGCAGCGTTCAGGACGCTGTGAGCATAAGCTCGTAGGGGTTCAAATCCTCTCGAGGGCACCCGAGCCGAGATGGCGGAATTGGCATACGCGATAGCTTGAGGAGCTATGCTCATTTTGAGCGTGGGGGTTCGAGTCCCCCTCTCGGCACAGAGTGGGTCGGTTAGCTCAGCAGGTTAGAGCATACGGCTTACATCCGTAAGGCCGGGGGTTCGAGTCCCTCACCGACCACATCCAGAAGGGTTTAAATCAGAAGAGCGTTTGCAACTTTATGCCAAGGCGCTTCTTAAGAAATTTGGTGGTATTTATAAACCTTAATTTTTGCTAAAATAGCAAATAAACTAAATATTGCCGAGGTAGCCAAGGTGGTCACGGCGGGCGCCTGAAGAGCGTCAGATGCGTGTTCGACTCACGCCCTCGGCACTTATTAAAATTTTCCAGAGTATTTATAAAAAACTTTCAAAACCAATACCAACCCACCACTCGGTAAATCTGCTATAATATAAAACTAATATCCGAGAAAAATAATATTAGTAAAGGAAATTAGCTTAAAGAAAGATAAGCGGTGGTAGTTCAGCGGTAGAATGTCTCCTTGCCAAGGAGAAGGTCGCCGGTTCGAGTCCGGTCCACCGCTCCAGTATTAAACTTACAGGATTTTTACCAAGAGACTCGGAACCTTTTCACTCCGACTTATACGAAAAAACCAGCTTTCCCCCAGACGCTGCAGAAACTCGTCCAAAACAGCGTGCATTTCAATCTTTTACTTCTTTTTATTTTTGCTTAAAGTGACAGGACATTTGCGACAACTTCATACGGTGTTTTTAGGTCAATTCCCAGATGTGGTCTGATGTAATTGTAATCATACAGATATTGAGCAAAGAGTTTCCTTAGTTCATCATAATTATCAGGTTGTTTTTCAAGTCTAAAGAAGAATTCTTCCTCATCAGTCCTAAAGCTTCTTTCAATGAGAGCGTTTTCATTAGGTGTTGATTTATGAATGTAGTGGTATTTCATACTCAAAGCTTTGACATTAGCTCTAAATCTTTCTTGAAATTCAAGACCATTATCTGTCTGAAGGAATACTGGTTTAAAAGGAAGTCTTGGAATAATCTCAAGAAGAGCTGATATTAAAGCTCTTTGATCTAGATGGTTTAAGATTACTACTTGACAGGTACCCCTTAAAATGCACTCAGTGTCTGTACAATTAAGATACTTATTTAAGGGGGTGATTATCTGAAAACTATTGTTGCAAAGGAAGTCAAAGAAGAAATCTTATCTAAAATTAAAGCCGGTGAATCAGCTAATGATGTTGCCCAAAAGTATGGGGTCTCTCCAAAAACAATCTACGGCTGGCTTCGTTGGATTACAACAAACAAAGTAAGTTGGATGGAACACATTAAGCTTAAAAGGGAGAATCAACAATTAAATGAAATTATTGGGGTACTTTCTTTGGAGGTTGCTAAGTCAAAAAAAAGGCAGGTAGGTCGTGAGATTAAGACTAAACTTCCCAAAGTGAGCCCCTCTCTTATTTCCAAGTCTCTTGGTATTCCCAAAAGGAATTTATTTAATCCAAAACCCAAACAAAGCGAGATTGATTTTATCCTCAAAGACCAGATACTCAAGGTTCTGGAATTAAATCCTGCCTATGGTCACAGAAGAATAGCTCTGGAGCTTGGGATCAACAAGAAAAGAGCCAGAAGGGTAATGAAGGCAAATGGCTTAAAACCCTACAAAAGAAAAGCCAGATGGACCAAGAAAAAAGACTGGGAGCAGC
>CAZDKH010000001.1:0-33322 GCA_964506225.1 uncultured Gammaproteobacteria bacterium | reverse complement strand
GAGTTATGTTGATTTTGTATTTATTAGGTGATTTTTTAGATTTATGTCAAGTCTTTCTGTTGGGATAAAACAGACCAATCCCCAACATTAGACTTCAAGTTTGATCTTCTGCTGCCCAGTCCAAGAAAAGTGAGAATTATCACCCAAAGAGACGATTGTGGTAGGATTTTACGCTCCGTGCCACCGCCTGTCAGCCCAGAAAACTCCACAGTTATGGTTTCTAGTTAAATTTAAGGGTAAAATAGACACAGATGGATAAAATAAATTGGCGTAAGATAAAAGATTGGCTCGAATAAGAGATGCTTGAAAAGCTGGAAGGTTTACCTGGGCATAGAGAGGTTCCTGAAGAATTAAGAGAGTTTAGAAATATTATTTCTCACGAATTACTTGAAACATCCCCTAAGGTATTATTTAGAAAATTTATTAGATTACATCTCTCTGGGGAGAAAGTGGATGTTCGAAAAATCAGGAAAATTTATCTTGAGCTTGAAATTGAGAAGGAGAAGCAAATGCTGTCTCACAGCATAAGGCGGAGTTTAAGAGACTAAAACGAAGTGCTAAAAGGTGGGTAGGGATAATCTTCCCGAAGAAACACTTCAAAAAATGTGGGAAGCTCACGAGACTTGGCTTCCCAGAAGGTATACCATTTACAAGAAACAACCAACATTTCAAAAAATAGCGGCGGATACTTTGGCTAGGTTTTGTTTAATAAATAAAGAGGCTTCTTTTGAATGGGGAACATAAGATCGGGATTAAGAATGTGAGGAGATACCCAACTTTTTCTGAAATATTGGAACATGAGGAAGCCGAGAGGATTGTGCCAGGAGTGTCCAAAGATCAAATCCTCAGAGTATTGAAAAGTTTGTATCCGCCATTTAAGGAAAAATCAGGTGTTTTTGCGATAGAGTTGGAGTCTTCAAAAAGTAACCCTCAAAAGTAATTTTATTCTTTCTGAAGGTTCGATAATCGTCTTATCTACTGCCTCTTATAGGATGCTGGACAAATGGAACGATTTTAGGAAAGCTAACTGGTTAGATGTTCTCGAATTTCCAGAATGTATGTATAAATTCACACTACTGCTGCTTAACCTGATATAAAATAATGAAATTGCTCTATAGGTGAATGGGAATTAAGATCTCTCTTACAACTTTCTGCGCTTGGCTAAGTGTATGACTGAATTCACCACCCATATTTTCAAGAACAACAAATGATTTTGAGCCACTTTCTCCTCCTAGCCGTAAAAATTCATTTTGAGCTTGGCAAATGAAAGAAAGACTTTCAGGTGTTACTTTATCCCCCCTCTCTCGCAATCGGTGTTCAATTTGGTCTATCGGAGAGGTAAGACACAAAGTCAGTTCTGGAAAACCAACTGGTGAAAATATACTCTCTATCCATTTACTCCAATCTGTTTTTTCTTCATAACTGTTTCTTAACCGTATGCCTTGGTAGACAAAAAAGGAGTAAATACCTCTATCTGAGATAACAATACCTCTTTTATTGGGAAGGGTGATTTTAACCAACATTTCTTGCTGCAAGAAAAAGTCGGATGCCAAAATTAATGTTTCCGCCATTGGAATGTGGCTGCCATCTCCAAGCATAAAAAAATTCTTATCATCTATTATTTTCTTAATTAATCTCCCCACAGGAGTAGTAGAAAACTCATCTATTAGTATCGGATTGGCTTCGGGATGTTTGTTTCTTAGCCACGAAAATAATTCATGAGTCAATCGTGTCTTTCCTGTAGCATCAGTTCCTTCAATCGCGCCAGCCACTGCGGTCTTCCTATTCTTCCTGTTTGTCGTTCTATCGTCCCTGACATATTAAAAATTACCTGGTAAAATCTTTATAAAAGAAAGGAGCGAGGTAGAAGTCTTATGTCACATTCCACTACCACAACTGGCTTTAACTTCTGCCGAGAAGTTGGGACATGAACCTATCAGTCGGGATTGTTGGTCTGCCAAACGCGGGAAAGAGTACTCTTTTTAATGCCTTGGCCAGCCGCAGATTAGCAGAAACCGCTCCAAGACCATTTACAACCATTAATCCTCACGAAGCAGTTGTTCCGGTTCCTGATTCTGATCTGGAAAGGCTTTCAAAACTTGTAAATCCCGAAAAAAAAGTGCCTGCTACCGTCACATTTATAGATATAGCCGGCCTTGTCAAAGGTGCTCATCAAGGAGAGGGTTTGGGTAACCAGTTTCTGGCAAAAATCAGGGAAGTGGATGCGATTGTCCATGTTGTTAGAGTCTTTGAAGATGAAAATGTTTCCCATGTTCATGGCAGGATTGACCCCAAGGAGGATATCGAGGTGGTTAACTTGGAACTTGAGCTTGGAGGAATTTTACCAAAACCAACTATCTATGTTGCCAATGTAAGCGAGTCTCAGTTGGCCGATAAATCATTTTCTCTGGATTATCAGCCACTTTTATTTATTTGTGCCAAGTTGGAAGAAGAGCTAATTGATTTAGAAGAAAAGGAGCGTGAAGAATATTTAAAGGAGATTGGAATAAAGCAATCTGGTCTTGAAAGTCTTATCAAGAAGGCTTATGAAATACTCGGTTTAATAACTTTCTACACCATAAAGGGGGGTAAAGAAGTCCATGCTTGGAGTATTAAAAAGGGTAATAGTGTAATAGTTGCTGCCGCAAAGGTGCATACGGATTTTGCCAAAAAGTTTATTAAGGCAGAAGTGATAAATGTTAATGAGCTAATCAATTTGGGTAGCTGGAAGACAGCTCACGACAAGGGCAAAATAAGGTTGGAAGGTAAGGATTATATTGTCCAAGATAAAGACGTAATTGAATTTAAGATAGGTTCGGGTTATACTTAGCCTCGTATGGAAAGTTATGAATTAACGCTGGTTTTGCCGGGCAAGACAACGCCGGCCAAAAAAAGGACTCTTTCTGAAAAAATAGGAAAGTTGGTAGAAGCTCATAAAGGAAAAGTTAAAAAAGAAGAGGACTGGGGTCTGAAAGAGCTTGCGTATAAAATTGGTAAAAATGACTCTGGAGTTTTTTTGCACTTTGTCTTAGAATTAGAACCAAAGTTTGCCAAAGAATTTGCAGAGAAGATTCGCAGAGAGGAGTCTTTTATCCGATATTTGTTGGTAAAGGCAAGATAAGATGGCTAGAAGCTTAAACAAAGTTCAATTGATTGGAAATTTAACAAGGGACCCGGAACTAAGGTACACCCCCCAAGGAACTGCTGTTTGCACCTTTGGTATGGCTACAAATAGACAATGGAAAACAGAAGCTGGGGAAATGAGGGATGAAGCTGAATTTCACCGAATTGTTGCATGGAACCAGTTGGCGGAGATTTGTGCCAGAATGCTTAAAAAGGGTTCTCGTGTTTTCGTTGAAGGCCGGATTCAGAGTCGAACATGGACAGGTCAGGATAATCAGCAGAGAACAACTTTTGAAATTGTAATTTCTGATATGATTCTTTTGGATTCGAGAAGGACAGGGGAAGTGGAGGAACCTTTTGCTGATATCCCAGAGGATTTGGGTGAAGTTGAAATGCCAGTTTCCTCCCAATCACCCGAAGTCCAGGGAAAAGAAGTAAAGAGCTCTAAAAACAAAAAACCGCCAGAAGAAAAAGATGAATCTCTTCCAGACGACAATGAAGAAGAAATTCCATTCTAGCTGAGAGTTTTGACTATGCCGATAAAAAAAAGAAGCAGTGTAATAAAAAGACCGATTGCCACAAGCTGTTTTTATTGCGATTCAGCTAAAGAGCCAAGTTACAAGGAGTATGAAGATTTGGCTCATTTTATGACCGATAGGGCAAAAATACTCGGCAAAGTAAGAAGTGCTCTTTGCTCAAAACACCAAAGACGCTTAGCGGTTGAAATTAAAAGAGCCAGACAACTGGCACTTCTTCCTTTTAAAATTCGCATTTAGTTTTCATGGAGCTACAAAAAAATCTGCCAAAACTCACTCTTGGGGTTGTTCAAAAGACAGTACTATCTTTATTTATAATTTTGGTTTCTTTTGGAATTGGTTATTTGTTGGGAGTTGGTGAGCCAAAAATAAAAAAGGCCGACAGACCAAAAGTTGAAATTGACAGAAGCTTGCCAGAAGGAAAAACAGTTGATTTTTCTTTGTTCTGGAGAGTTTGGGATACTTTAGAGCTTAGATATTTAGATAAAGAAAAACTTATTCCCGAGGATATGATTTATGGAGCTATTCAGGGAATGGTTGCGGCTATTAAAGACCCCTACACGGCCTTTTTGCCTCCTGAGGAAAACAAAGTTGTCCAGGAAGATTTAAGAGGTAATTTTGGAGGAATTGGAATAAATATAGGATACGTTGGGACACAACTTGCGGTTATCGCGCCCCTTCCCAAGACGCCAGCTGAAAAGGCGGGTATAAAAGCTGGTGATTTTATTATTGGTATTAAAGATGAAGAGAAGGGAATAGATGTTAGTACTTCTGGGATGAGTTTACCCCAAGCAGTTCAGATTATCAGGGGAGAGGAGGGAACCAAGATTACTCTTTCTCTACTAAGAAAAGGTGAGGAGGAACCAATAGTTGTCGATGTGGTGAGGGGAAAAATAGATGTACCAAGTGTCGAATTAACTTATCTTGGGGAGGATAAGACCATTGCCCATCTGAAACTGACAAAATTTGGCGGAGAAACCAAAGAAGAATGGGAGAGCGCGGTTAGCGAGCTTTTGAAAAACCCCGACCTTAAAGGAATAGTACTTGATCTTAAAAACAATACCGGTGGCTATTTACAATCAGCTGTTGAGATTGCCTCTGATTTTGTGAAAACGGGAAGTGTTGTGGCTATTCAGGAGAATTCTGACGGTACAAAAGAAAATTATAAAACAGAAGGGATACCCAGACTCTTGAGATACAAAGTGGTAGTTGTTGTTAATAAGGGAAGTGCTTCTGCTTCAGAAATTTTAGCCGGCGCTCTCAGGGACTTGAAAAAGATAAAAATTGTCGGGGAGACGACCTTTGGTAAGGGAACAATTCAGGAACCAATCCAGCTTGAAGATGGGTCGGGTCTGCATATTACCACGGCCCGCTGGTTGACTCCTTTGGGATATTGGGTAAACGACAAAGGTCTTGAGCCAGACATTAAAATAGAAGATAATAGTGAAACAATTGAGGATGAACAGTTTTTGGAAGCTGTTAGGATTTTGAAATCATAACAATTCTCAAGAAATTCTCAGCTTGGTGTGTTATCTTTTAAGTATGAGAACTATAAAGTTTAGAAAAATATTTTCTCTCTTGGCTTTATTATTTATTCTGGTTGTTGCTTTTACGAGTGGAGCCCTGGCTGACCGGTTTTTTGGTACAAAAAAGTCATCTTTAACGCCGACCAGTCTTGAGCAGAGAATTTTAAGCGAAGAGTCAGTTGTTATTGATGTTGCAGAGAGGGTATCTCCTTCGGTTGTTACCGTATCCATAGAAACTCCCAGAAGAAGAGTTTTGGATTTTGATTTTTTTGAAGGATTCAGGTCAAGAATTGAAGGCGGAGAACCACAAGATATTGGAACTGGATTTATCGTTGACGCAAATGGCTTGATAGTTACAAATAAACACGTAGTTTCTGTTGAGAATGCCAAATATAAGGTAATAACAAAAGATGATAAAGAATACGAGGTAAAGCAGATAAATCGTGACCCCTCAAATGATGTGGCTATTCTTAAAATTGATGCCCAAGGACTGCAGCCGGTTGAGCTTGGGGATTCGGAGAATTTGAAGGTGGGACAGTTTGTGATTGCTATTGGAACAGCACTTGGAGAGTTTCGGCACACTGTCACAACAGGAGTGATTTCAGGACTGGGTAGGGGAATTATTGCCGGGAGCGTATTTGAAGGCTATGTAGAGCGACTGGATGATGTTATCCAGACTGACGCAGCTATTAATCCCGGGAATTCAGGTGGACCATTGTTGAATTCCGCAGGGCAGGTGATTGGTATCAATGTTGCTGTGGCACAGGCGGCTGAGAATATAGGCTTTGCGATTCCTATTAATGTAGTCAAAGAGGGGTTAAGACAGTTTAAGGCCACAGGAAGTTTTGCTGCCAGAGCTTATCTTGGTGTAAGACAATACACCATGACCCAAAGAGATGCAGTACTTAATAATTTGCCTCAGGGTGCTTACATAACCGAGGTGCTTCCCGGTTCGCCGGCTGATAAAGCTGGATTAAAGGAAGATGATATTATTATAAAGGTTGATGGAGAAGAGGTTAAAAGTGTTGGAGGAGGTCTGGTTGAGATTCTATCCAAGAAAAAGCCGGGAGATAGGGTATCTTTGGAAGTCTGGCGTGATGGCGAGACCCTTTCTTTTTCTGCCACCCTTTCTGAATTTCCAGGGTAAAGCTAATTGCCCAATATTGCTTTTTGTGATTTATTTCCCTTAAATGTCTATAGTAGAAATCCGCCCCGCCAATTTTCTTGAACTGCCTAATTCTTCTGAGGGTATAGAGTTTCAGACAGCTACTCTAGACAGAACAAAAGAAGATGGAACATAGGTGATTTGTGTCAGAAAGCTTCCAGGGCCCTAGTGATCTTCTCTATATTCCCATCCACAATACTTTCCAAATTTCCCCATGATTTTTTGATGCGGTGATCTGTGACCCTGTCTTGTGGGTAATTGTAGGTTCTTATTTTTTCAGCTCTCATGCCGCGGCCAATAGGGGAGCGATAATCCGCAATTTCTGCCATTTTGCGCTCTTCCTCGCGCTCCCAAAGCTTGGCTCGAAGCAAATCTAGAGCAATTTTTCTATTTTGCTCTTGGAAGCGCTCTTCTTGAGCAGTTACTACTATTCCGGTTGGTTTATGGGTAAGCCTTACAGCCGTTGAGACCTTTTGTACATTCTGGCCTCCTTGACTTGAGGCGCGGAAAAATTGCCATTCAAGATCGGCAGGGTTTATTTGGATTTCATGTTCTTTAATTTCTGGTAAAACCGCGACTGTTGCAGTTGAAGTGTGGATTCGCCCCCGTTTTTCGGTAACCGGGATTCGCTGTACTCGGTGCACTCCGGCTTCGTTCTTAAGGATATCAAATACCCTCTCTCCGGTAATTTTGAGAGTTTTCCCGTCTATTTGTGATATTTTCCAGCCTTTCTGATTCGCAAAGCGAAAATACATTCGAATTAAATCCCCGGCCCAGATTTTGGCCTCATCTCCTCCTGTTGCTGCACGGACTTCTAAAAAAATAGTTTGAATTTGGTCATCCATAAAAAGGTGATAGTTAGCTTGTGGCTAGTGCACAGATTTTCTGGCGTTTAGGGCTTTTCGAAGTTCGGTCAAGGATTCTGGTCGTTCAAGTTCTTCTTTAATTCTCTTAAGACGCTTTATTTTGCGTCTTTGGGCTTTGGAAAGGACGTCTTTTTTAGCTTGGGCTCGTTTGGCCTTAAAGGCGTCCACCCGTCCAGCAGTGTCAACAAATTTCATTTGTCCTGTGTAAAATGGGTGGCAGTTTGAGCATACCTCAACATTAATTTCTGGTATTGTTGCACCAACCGTAAAAGTGTTCCCACAAGCACACCTAACAGTTGCCTCCTCATACCATTTAGGGTGGATATCCCCTTTCATTATAAGGAATTTTATCAAATCTGCCTGAAAATTCAAATAGAAAATTTTAAATTTTGATTTTTATCTTTTGACTTTCTTTTTATATTCTGCAATTGCCACACCGATAACGATAATGGCAGCTCCCAAAAGATACAAAATGGTTATTTTTTCCTTCAAAAGTAGAACTGCCAATGGGATAGAAAATACAGCAGTTAGATAGCCAAAAAGTGAGGCCTCTTGCACCTCGACTGTCTTTTGACCTTTGGCTCGGAGTGCATAAGCCGCTGTCCCGGAGAAGACTGCCATATACCAAACTCCGGCGTGATAAATAAACGGAAGATTGAAAATATCTGAAATAATTTTTCCCGATGACTGGCTAAAAATTGTGATTGGCAAGATTGATAAGAAGGCAATAACAAAAGATAAGTTTGTCAGAGCAAGAGGCGATATACCTTTTCTGAGTAGTTTTTTTAAAATAATAACCGAAGCCACATCGCTTATTAGATAGATAACAAGCAGAAGATTTCCAATGAAAGTAGTCGATTTACCTTCAATTTCAAGAATCGGTTCTATAATTGTGAAGAATGTGCCGATAAAAGCAATGGCAGTACCGATTTTTTCTTGCTTTGTAATTTTTTCTCTCAGAAAGACAACCCCAGCGATAGAAGCAAGAAGTGGTCCTAAAAGAGTCATAAGAGAAAGATTTAAAACTGTTGTCTCTTTTAGACCAAAAAACAAAAATCCCAGCGCTATGGTGGTTGAGAGTAAGCTGTAGATAATCATCCAGAAGATTATCGTTATCCTTTTTTCTAGAAGTCTGCGGATGGCATTAAAAGAGAAAAGCGCAATTAAAGTTGAAATTGCGAAGCGGTAGGTAAGAAAGGGTAACGGTTCAATACCATTTAGGGTAAACTTAATGACAACGGCAGCAAAGCCCCAGATAAAAGCTGCACAAAGAAGATAAAGGTATGCTTTTAATCGGCGTGGGTTCATGGGCAGGATTTATCTGATTTTTGCTATTGCCTCAGTTAAAGAAAGTGACTCTTGTTTACCTGTTTGCATATTTTTGAGTTTGACTAAATCCTTTTCTTTTTCGTCCTTGCCAATAATTACCACCCATGAAATTTCTTTTTTGTCTGCATATTTTAGTTTTTTGTTGAGTTTCTCATCGGGATTTGAATAGAAATCTGTGTTTATAAGCGCCTGACGCAGTTTTCTAGCAACATCTAAGGAGTAAGAAAGAAGGCTTTTATCAAGGCTTATTACTAAGACTTTTGTCTTTGTTTTTAGGGTGGGGAAAAGCCCAAATTCCTGCATTGCAACAATTATTCTGTCAAGACCAATTCCCACCCCAACTGCCGGTATATCCTTTTTAAAAAATCTACCTACTAATTTATCAAAACGCTCTCCTCCAGCCAGTGAACCTGCCGTGAAACCTTCAACAATTATTTCCCAGATTGTCCCGGTTGAATAAGAAAAGCTTCTTGCCAGTGTCGGTTGAAATCTATAATTTTCTCTTAAACTATAATCGTCAAGATATCTAAAAATTGCCATCAAATTGTCGTTGGGTTTTAGATTATTGATTTTTTGTAAGAGGAGGGTAGCCGCGTCTTTTGAGTATCCATTTTTTTGCAACTCTTCTAAAACTTTTTCTTCTCCGATTTTTTCTAGTTTATCGATAACCACAATTGCTTTGTAGGGAACTTCTTTATATAAGCTTCTGTCATTTATCAGGGCAATCGGTTTTTTAAAGCCTAAGGCTTTGAAAACATCTATCGTTAGGGCAATAACTTCTGCGTCACTTTCGGGATTATTAAGCCCGAAGATATCAACATCGGCCTGTAGAAATTCTCGGAATCGGCCCTTTTGGGGTTTTTCTGCGCGCCAGCTTGGTTGAATTTGATATCTTTTAAATGGAAAGGTGATTTTATCAGGGTATTGAGCGACCACTCGACAGGTGGGTACAGTTTGGTCATAACGCAGGGCAACTTCCCGCCCGCCCTCGTCTTTAAATTTATAAAAGAGTTTTTCATCCTCTCCGATATTACCCTTAAAAATATCAAGATACTCAAGAGCCGGAGTTTCAATGGGTTCAAAGCCCCAAAGTTCAAAAGTACGTTTGATGATATCAATTACGTACTGTCTTTTACGCATCTCACTGGGCAAGAAATCACGAAAACCTTTCAAGATTCTTGGCGTTATTTTGTCCATATTTAGATAATATCTTTTTTAAAACTAAAAAAAAAGTCTTTAAAGTTGACTGGTCAAGTTCAGTAAATAAGTTTCTAAATCAAATCAAAAAGACAGTCCTTGCTTCCAACTCATTATCTTCGTTCATCTGGCCAACAACGATTATTCTTACGTCTTTTACAATTTCAGAAGGTTTGGCTTTGATTAAAGAACCCTCTTTGAATTTTTTGACAACGATATTATCAGGAATGTTAACGCTTAAATTTTTGCCCTCGCTTTGTTCAAGAAGTATTTTTCCTTTTTTAATTTCTAACACTTTTGCCTTTATAATTTTTCTTGAGGTTTTCTTGAGTGGATTTATTATAAGAATTCTTTGAGCATCTAAGACTGCGTTTTCCATTTTATAGCCCATGGCGACCAAAAAGTCTCCAATTGCAACGTCTGAAAATTTAATTACCTCTCTTGTTTTATCTATTTTTATAAAGTTTGTTTTTTCGCTAATGCCTATCTGGAGAATCTCCCCTGAATTTCCATTAAAATCAAATTTATCAACTTGGATAGCTTCCTGGCTGATGTCCGTTATTGTTCCAATATAGGATGTGGCTAAATTTTTTGCTTCCTCCAGTTTTTCTTTGACTCTTTTTTCGATATCAGAGGATGGACTTTCCTCTTTTACCTCTTTTACAAACTCACTTGAGTAAACCAAGACAAGTTTTTCTGACAGTTGTTCAAGACTATCTGGAAACGCTGTAAAAATTATCTCATTAACTCCACCCACGAGACTAATTTCTGTTTCAAGAGAACCGTTATCCAAGGAAGAGGTAAGATAGTCTTTATCTTCGGATGAAATTGCAACAATTGTGTTTGGACGGGTAATTGCCTTAATAGTTACCGGAGAACTCGTTATAACCTGCTGGTTCTGGGGACGAACCAAGGAAAAATAAATTTCTTTACTACCGGGGTTGTTAGCGTCTTTTGGTTGAAGTTCTAAAACCTTAGTAGGTTCTTGGTTGGTTACTTGAAGTGCAGAATTTGCTCTCCATATTCCGTAGGCGATAATAAGTCCCAACAAACCTCCTGAGGCGGCTGCGAAGATTACTTCTTTTCTCACAGCATCCTAATATAGGAAATGAGAATCTTCTTGTCAAGTTTGTAAGCTTTTGATAGTATGGCCTAGAAATGGAAATAACTTTTTTAGGTCATTCATCTTTTAAAATAAAAGGTAAAAAGGTAACTCTTGTTAGTGATCCTTTTGACCCTCAAATGGTTGGTTTTAAATTTCCAAAGGTTAGTGCCGACATTGTGACTATTTCTCATGACCACAAGGACCACAATAGAGCAGACCTTGTAGGGGATGTCAAAAAAATAATTTTTGGAGCAGGGGAATACGAAATTCAGGAAACCTCCATTTTGGGAATTGCTTCTTTTCATGATTCAAATTCAGGGAAAGAAAGGGGTAAAAATGTAATTTATGTGGTTGAAATGGATAAAATTCGCTTGGTTCATCTGGGAGATTTGGGTCATGTTCTATCAGATAAAATGATTGAGGAGATTGGAGAGGTTGATATATTGTTTGTTCCGGTGGGGGGGAAATATACCATTGATTATAAACAAGCAACTCAGGTAGTTGATGATCTTGAACCAAAAATAGTTATTCCAATGCACTATCAAATGGCTGGTCTTAACCCCGAGGTTTTCTCTGAACTGGCCGGGATTGACTTGTTTTTAGGCAAGATTGACCTAAAAGTTGAGAGGCTGGAAAAATTGAAAATTCAAAAAGATAATCTTCCAGAAGAAGAACAAAAGTTGGTTCTGCTCACAAAAATTTAAAAATTTTTTATGGCGGGCAAGACAGGAGCACGAGTACCTCCACACTCACAAGAGGCTGAGATATCTGTTCTGGGAGCGCTTCTTTTGGATAAAGATGCAATTGTCTCTGTGGCTGAATTTCTTGAAGCAAAACATTTTTACGACGAAAGACACAAAGAAATATATGAGTGTATCATCTCTCTTTTTGAGGATCGCATACCGGTTGACGTCTTGACTGTTTCGGAGAGACTTAAGAAAAGGAAAAGTCTAAAGAAAATTGGCGGTACTGCCTATTTGGCTGAACTAGTTAACAAGGTTCCAACAGCAGCCCATGTAGAACATTATGGGAAAATTGTTAAAGATGCAGCGACCAAAAGATCTTTAATGACTGCTGCGACGAAAATTATGGATTTATCTTTTGATGAGGGCTTCTCCGCTGAAGAATTGTTGGATAAGGCCGAGGCGGAAGTCTTTTCTCTTACTCAAAAATATTTGTCTCAAACATTCACCCATGTTAAGTCGGCCCTGGCTGACTCTTTTGATAGATTAGACGAGCTTCATAAACTTGGCACGGGCTTAAGGGGAGTTCCTACCGGATTTAGTGACCTAGACAATGTTCTTGCAGGATTACAGAGGTCAAATTTGATAATCCTTGCAGCCCGACCCGGGGTGGGAAAAACAACCCTTGCTTTAAATATTGCCCAGAATATCTCAGTTAATTACAAAAGGCCTGTTGGGTTTTTTTCTCTTGAAATGAGTAAAGAAGAGCTGGTGGATAGACTTTTAGTCTCACAAGCGGATATAGACGCATGGAAGTTGAAAACAGGAAAGCTTTCCGATGAGGATTTTACAAAGCTGTCAAACGCCATGGGAGAGCTGGCTGAAGCCCCTCTTTATATCGACGACACTCCTGCCTTATCTATTCTTGAAATGAGAACAAAAGCTCGCCGTCTTCAAGTAGAGGTTGGGATTGATCTTCTTATTGTTGACTATCTACAACTTGCCAGATCTAGAAATTTGGAAAACAGGGTTCAAGAAGTTTCAGAAATTTCGCAAGGATTAAAAAATCTTGCGCGCGAACTTAAGATTCCCATTCTTGCCATATCCCAGCTTTCTCGTGCGGTTGAGCAAAGGGGGACCAAACGCCCCCAACTTGCAGATCTTAGAGAGTCGGGATCTATTGAACAAGATGCAGATGTTGTAATGTTTTTGTGGAGAGAGGACGAAGAAAATATGGAAAATGTGGAACTTAGTATCGCCAAACACAGAAACGGGCCACTTGCCCAGATAAAATTCTTCTTCAAAGGGGACAGAATCAAGTTTTATGGAAGAGAAGCAAAAAGAGAAAAAGATTAAGGAGGTGATTGAAGATGAATATAAAAATACTTGGAGTAGTGCTTTTAATTTTAGGGGGAGTTTTTGTTGGTTTAATAATTTTTTTGCTACGAGGAAGAGTTGGTGAGAACGTTACTCAAAAAGTTAGTGCACCTACAGTTCAAGTTGGAGAGGGTTCTGCTAGCGAACCAACTTCGGATGTTGAGGTTACTCTAGAGAGTGTAAAAGTTGAGGTTTCGGCAACCGAGTTTGCGTTTTCACCCTTTGAAATTAGAGGTAAATTAGGCCAAGAGATTGAAATTATCTTTAAAAACGACGGGAAAATGGCTCATGATTTAGTTTTTGAAGATGGGGGATACAAAACTAAACTTTTACAACAGGGACAAACAGAAACTTTAAGAGTTAAATTTGGCAAGGAAGGTTTTTACACTTTTTACTGCTCAGTCGCGGGTCATCGCCAGGCGGGGATGGAGGGAGTTTTAATAATTGAATAGTTTAGTTTTGTTTTTGGATGTAATATTCAGAAGATTCACAGATTGAAATTAAATCTTTTGAGTACTGATATCCAAAAACCTCTACCTTTTCGCCGTTTTTTACAGCCGCTCCCTGTATCAAAGCGAGAGGGTTTTTACAAACAAAATTTGCTGTCTTATAGACGACGTTAATTGTTTTATCCTCTTTGATAATTCTTAAAAAACAAGCGCTGTCTGTTACACAGTCTCGGTTGTTTTGGGCAACCAGACCTCTGACAATCACGTTTTTATCTGCGTAGGATTTGGTTGCTTTGGCGGGTTTGTAGCTGGTTTTATTCAGGTTGGTTACTAAAAATACCGAAACCAAGATTAAAAAGGTAGAAGAAGCTATATTCAGAAAGAGTTTATCCTCCATAATTTACATTAACATATTTTTCTTCTAATCTTCCAGCGTGGTGCCCGGGGAGGGATTCGAACCCTCACGAGGTTTTATCCTCACTGGTTTTTGAGATCAGCCTGTCTACCGTTCCAGCACCCGGGCCTGATATATTTTAGCAGACTAATCTTCTTGCTTCCAATAAAACCTCTGATATAAAATATTGGCCACAATGTTGCATGACCCGCGAGTGAAAAAACAGGCTAAGATTTTGGTTGACTATTCTACTAATACCAAAAGGGGGGATAGGGTGATGATTGTTTCAGATTTTGCAGCAGAACCTTTGGCTTTAGAGGTTTACAAAAGGGCAGTACAAAAGGGAGCTGGTGAGATAAGGCTTAAATTTGACTCATATAAAATTACAGAAATTTTTTACAAAAATGCCTCCAGAGAGCAGATTAAAACCTTTCCTCAAATTGCTATGGATGAGATAAAGAAGATTGATGTGTGGATAGGCATTCGTTCTTCAACAAACACAAGGGGTTTAAGTGGGATTGATGCCAACCTTTTGGCTTTGGGTTCCAAGGTAATAAGGCCAATTGTTGATTGGAGAGTGGAAAAAACACGCTGGGTTTTAACAAGTTTTCCCACAGATTCTCTTGCCCAAGAGGCCGATATGTCTTTTTCAGAATATGCAGATTTTGTCTTTAGGGCGATAAACACTGTAGATTGGAAGAGTCTTTATAAAGAGCAGGAAAGACTCAGAAAGTTAGTAGATGCCACCGATAAAGTGCACATCAAAGGCAAAGGAACTGACCTTACTTTAAGCATCAAAGGTAGAAAAGCAGTAAATTCTGCAGGGAAACATAATATGCCGGACGGAGAAGTTTTTATTTCTGTCATTGAAGATTCCGCAAACGGCTATATTTCCTTTACCTACCCCGCAATTTATATGGGAAGAGAGTACCACGAAATTAGGTTGGAGTTTAAAGAAGGTAAGGTAGTAAGTGCAACTGCTTCAAAAGGCGAGAAGGATTTAAATAAAATTTTGGACATGGATGATGGAGCGCGTTTTATCGGAGAATTGGGACTTGGAAATAATTACAAAATAAAAAGGTTTACCAAGGATATCTTATTTGATGAAAAAATTGGCGGCAGTGTCCATATAGCTTTGGGTCGAGGCTATAAAGAGACCCTAAGTAAAAATGAGTCAGCGCTTCATTGGGATATGATTAAAGATTTACGAGGTGGAGGCGAGATTTGGTTTGACCACCGCTTAGTACAAAAAGACGGCAAGTGGGTTTTTTAGGATATGGTTATTGCTACTGAACTTAAGAATGGCTCAACCTTTCTTCTCGAGGGTAAGCCCTGCGTGGTTGTAAAGTACTTTCATCAGAAGCTGGGAAGAGGTGGAGCTACGGTTCGAATAACATATAGAAATCTTGAAACTGGAGCATTTTTGGAGAGAAGTTTTCAGTCAACTGCCAAATTTGAAGAAATTACAACCCAAAAAAGACAGCTTCAATATCTTTATAATGATGGGAAAAACGCAATTTTTATGGACCCAAAAACTTTTGAACAAATTGAAATCCCCACCCTTATTATTGGGAAGGATTTAAAGTTTATAAAAGAAGGTCAGGAAGTAGATATTCTTTTTTGGAATGACAAACCCCTTTCTGTCGAGTTACCTCCAAAGGTGACGCTAAGCGTCACAGAAACAGCCCCTGGCGTTAAGGGTAATTCGGCAACTAACATTTTTAAAACCGCAAAGCTTGAGAATGGAGTAAGAGTTAAAGTTCCTCTTTTTATCAAAGTTGGGGACAAAATTCGAGTTGACACAAGGACAAATGAGTACGTCGAACGGGTTCAATAAAAAATCCACCACATTGCAGCGGCCACTACAGCCAATTGAGTGAGAAGGCCGGGAATCAGATCCGTGTCCGCTTGGAGAGATTTTTGGAAAGCAATCCAGCGTTTTATAATTTTGCTTCTTATTCCCAAGAAAAAATATGGACCCTCAATAATATCAGGCAGAGCTGAGGCAAAACATGCCAGAAGAATGCTTATTGCATGTCCCATATCCGGAAGAACTTGCGAGGCGATAAAAAAACCAATAAGAATTGAACAAGCTACATCTAAGGCAACTATGGCAGTTGACTGACGCGTGGGCCTGCCGAATCTTTTAACTTCTGTGTTAAGATGCGGATTCCAATGCGGGACTTGCTCTAAAATAAAGTGACTGGCGAAAGCTAAGGGTATGGAAATTAGGGGGTTTGGAATTTTTGTAGCAATTGCCGCCCCCACTACCACATGTGGTGTTTCAAGCACGTTAAAAGTTATGATATACTTTAAGAACCTAGATGTCAACGCTTCCAGCGATTTTATTACTTCTCTTTTTGTCCTTTTTTATTTATTGGAGAAAATTGAAGGAGGACTATATTTCAAGCCAAATATTTGGTTCTGCCTTTATAATTTTATTTGGCTTTTTGGTTGGACTTATAGGAGCAAAAATTTTTTTTCCATTTCTTTCTCTAAGTCTAACTTTTTCTCAGAGTGGTTATTATTTTTGGCTTTGTGTTCTTGGGGTTAGCATCGGTTATTTGATTAGTTTGTGGAAATATCGCTTTCGCTTTTATGAGACACTGGAAGCTTTGGGTATTAGTCTTCTTGTGGTCTATTTAATTTTTATTATTTTGGACGCCTTTAAAAATGATAGCTGGAGTTCTTTAGGGTATGCATTGGTGATATTCTTCAATTGTGGACTTTTCTTGTTTTTGGATAAAAAATATAAAAAGTTTACATGGTATCGATCGGGAAAGGTTGGCTTTGCTGGTTTAACCACTTTTGGTGTTTTTTTTCTGATAAGAGCGTTACTTGCTTTGGTTTTTCCATTTGTGCTATCCTTTCTTGGTAGAATTGAGTCGATTTTGTCTGCTATAATAGCTTTTGTCTTTTTCCTGGCCCTTTTTAATCTAGCGCAACAAAAAGTATGAGCGAGAAAAAAAATCTGAAAAAAGAAAAGTTAAGGTTTCCAAGAAGTCTGATTAATCCCATCGGGGATTTTTTGAGGGAGAGGTTAAAGGATCTTGAAAAAAGAAGAAAAAGAATCAGCGAAGAGGATCCTTTCAAAGACGTAAGTAGGGTTACCGACAATGCCGCTCCGGATACTGAGGCTGAAGAGCAATTTGGCCACGCACGCACCTTGGCTATTAAGGAGCAAATCGACAGAAAGATAATCCAGACCAGAAAAGCTTTGGCTAGAGTGAAAATAGGAAAATACGGTATTTGTGAGCGTTGTGGGGAGATGATTGACACCGATAGGCTAATAATTTATCCCGAAGCGACTTTGTGTGTCAAGTGTGAAGGAAAAAAGGAAAAATAATTCAACTACCCCCAAAATTTTATTTGAGGACAAAAGCCTTCTTGTGATAGATAAACCACCCTTTTGGGTCGTTAATGATTCGGAAACTTCAAAAAATACAACAACTCTCCAAAAATGGTTGGAGGAAAAAGACTATCCTATCTCCAGAAGAAAAAACTTGAGAAGCGGGATAGTCCACAGGCTTGATAAAGAGACTAGTGGTCTTTTGCTGGTGGCCAAAGATGAAGAGAGTTTTATTAAGCTTCAATCTCAATTTAAACAAAGAAAGGTTAGTAAGGGCTATTTTGCCCTTGTGCACGGAAGACTTACCAAAAGGGGAGTAATCCAAACGCCTATCGGCAGGCTCCCATGGAATAGAAAACGCTTTGGTGTTGTTCCGGGAGGAAAACCTGCTATAACTTACTATCAGCCTCAAAAAATTTACAAAAAGGCAGGAAATTTTTTTAGTTTTGTTAAGGTTTTTCCCAAAACAGGCAGGACACACCAAATAAGGGTGCATTTTAAATATCTTGGTTTTCCGATTGTTTCCGATGATTTGTATGCTGGTAGAAAAACTTTTAGAGACGATAGAAACTGGTGTCCTCGGCTTTTTCTACATGCCTTTTCCTTGAAGTTTACTCATCCCAAGACAAATGAAAAGGTGGGTTTTGTCTTACCTTTAGCCAAAGATCTTGCTAAGGCTCTCTCGTTTTGTGATTTAGTCGATGATAAACTTGATATATAAAACATGCTGGAAGAACAGTTTATAAGAAATTTATTTTTACTTATTGGTTTGGCTTTAGTAGGCGGGATTATCGCCAAGCTTTTAAGGGGCTTCACGCTTATCGGTTTTATTATTGCAGGAATTCTGGGCAGTCTAATTATTCCAATTAGCGTAGAAGAAGTAGAGGGACTGGCGCAGTTTGGTCTTATTCTTTTGCTTTTCTCTGTGGGACTGGAGCTTTCCTTTAAGAGACTTTTGAGAGTAGGGCATATTGCTTTTGTTGGGGCTGTAACACAAATGGTTTTGGTGACACTAATTTTACAACTTATCCTCAGTTTAATTGGTTTTTCTTATCCTTACTCACTTGTTTTGGCTCTTGGCTTTTCCTTGTCATCCACGGCTATTGTCATTAAACTTCTCTCAGAAAGAGGGGAGCTTGAATCTATCTCAGGAGAAATAATGGTTGGCTGGCTTTTGGTTCAGGATCTTGCAGTTATACCAATTATGGCTTTCTTACCTGCCCTAATTAATAGAGAGGGAAGTTTCTTTTTGGTCACTGGTCAATCTTTATTGACTGCGTTAATTTTAGTTTCGCTGGTCTTTTTTATGGGCAAACTTTTGGTTCCATTTCTGATTCATTCAGTCGCCCAACTAAATAGCCGCGAGCTTTTAGTGGCTGCTTCTATTTCCTTGGCGCTGGGGACTGCTTTTTTGACCTCATTGTTTGGGGTTTCTCCCGCCTTAGGGGCTTTTTTGGCAGGGGTAGTAATATCAGAGACGCAGGAAAATCACGCTATTTTCGCTGAAACTCGTCCCTTAAGAGATCTTTTTGTAACACTTTTTTTTGTGACACTGGGGTTTTTGGTTACACCCTCAGTTTTAATCTCAAATTTTGGCCTGATAGTTTTTTTGGCTTTTGTGGTTTTGATTGTCAAATCATTGGTAATTTTTGGGATTACTAATTTTTTGGGCTACAAAGGCAAGACAGGGGCTTCTTGTGCTTTGGGCTTATCACAAGTGGGTGAATTTTCTTTTGTGATTTTTCTTGCCGGAAGAAGTACTGGGGCATTGTCATCCCAAGCGGCCCCAATAGGAATTGCAATTACACTGATAACACTTCTTCTAACTCCTGTTATTTTTAAATACCAATCTCTAATCTTGCGCAGACTTAAAATTTTGACTTCTGGGGTTGGGGTAAAGAAAGAGAAAGGTTTTCCCGAGTTCAAAAATCATATAATTGTCTGTGGCTACGGAAGGGTGGGGGGGTGGATTGGTAAAGCCCTTGGCGCTGCGCGTGTACCATTTGTTGTTATTGATTACAACTACGCCACTGTCGGTAAGGTGAGAATGATGGGAATTCCTGTTGTTTACGGTGACCCTTCTGAGCCGGAGGTATTGGAGGCGGCGGGAATAAGGTTTGCTAAGGCGGTTATAGTTGCAATCCCTGACTTGGTTACACAAGAGGAGGTAATTTCTTATACCCAAAATGTTGCGCCAAAAGTTAAAATAATAGCCAGAGCCCATCTTGATGAGGAGTGGGAAAAACTAACTGCCCTGAAGGTTGACAAAGTTGTTCAGCCCGAATTTGAGGCAGCCCTGACGATTATTCGGGATATTTTTTTGACAATGGGAAAATCAAAAGAAGAAGTTGCAGAAAAAATCAAGGGGTTGAGAGTTTCGCACTCCCTTATTAAATAATTTTTAAGATTTTTTTATGCCTGCCCAAAGATTAAAAAGAAGAGAAACTCGGTTTGTAAAAATCAAAAGCAAGAAGTTCGGGTTTAAAAAATATATGGTTTTTATTGGGATTTCGCTTTTTCTTCTCACAACCACATTTTTAATAATTCGCCCTCATATTTGGAATAGAAGCGAAAGATTGGTGATTGCTATTGCTCGGGATAATGGAGAGGCAGCAGTTGTATTTGTTGACCCTCTTGTATCCTCGATAACTACGATTGTTATACCTGCTGATACTCTGGTTAATGTGGGGCGGCAACTGGGAGAATGGAAGATTAAAAGCGTTTGGCAGCTTGGTCAAAATGAAAAAGTTGGAGGTAAACTTCTTGCCGAAACTGTGACCAAAACTTTCAGGATTCCGGCTGAGGCATGGGGAAATGAAAAAATAGCCAATTTTATTAGTGGCAAGCCTCTGGATATTCTTAAGGCTTTTACTTTGAGTGGTCAGACTAATCTGACCTTAAGAGACAAGATTTTCTTGTCTTTATTTTCACTTAGATTGAAGATGGCAGATAAAATTTTTATCAAAATGGAAGAAACGGGAGTTTTGGAAAAAACTAAACTTCCCGACGGTCAGGAAGGGTATGTGGTTAGAACTATTCTTTCTCCCCAACTTGTTGGAATTTTTTCTGATAGTCAAGTTTCGAAAGAGGGCAAACTTATTCAGATAATTGATAAAACGGGTGAGTTTTCCGTTGCTCAAAAAGTAGGTCAAATTATTGAAACCTTGGGAGCGAAAGTTGTTTTCCTGAGTAAAAAAGAGGAGTCGGAAGGGGATTGTATTGCAAGGGGAAATAATTCTGTAACCCTAAAAAAGATTGCAAAGATATTTTCTTGCCAGGTTGTTAGTAAGGGGGATTCTAGCGATCTTGATATTGAAGTTGAGATTGGGAAATCTTTCGCGAAACGTTTTTAAAATATTTAAAAAGCCTCTTTATTCTTCCTCTTCGAGAGCATCAGAGTCAATTTGCTGAGAATAAACCGTTTGTGAAGAAGTAAAAGCGACGTATTCTACTTTTTCAACTGGAAAAGACTGAATGTATTGAGTATTTTTGGATTTTTTAACCTCCTTAAGAAATATCTTTACCTCGTTTTTTTTGGCAGATTTGACCAGCGCCAGATATTCATTCCCTTGCTCTATTAGCTTTTTGAGTCGTGCAGAAAGATCATCCGGTATCCTACCAATGTATTTACCCTCGGTATTGGTGATACACACCCTATGGGGACGAGGAACAATTTTAACCACATCTCCAGCGTCAAGCTTGACAATTGTCTCTTTATCTCCCAAATTGATAAGAGAGACAATCTTGGTTTTACCAGGTTCTTCTAGAAAGGATTGTTTTGAATTATTCGTCGATATTGGAGAGTTTGTGGGTTTGAGGATTCTCCATTTTTCTGAACATTTTATGGCAATTGAGTTGCAGGGGTCAATTTCCAAGACGCGTTGACAAGTTTGAAGAGCTTTTTTAACCTTGCCAAGTTCCAGATAAGCTCTTGCGGCTCTATTTAATGCATCTGTATCCTTGGGATTTTTTCTTATGAGAGCAAGATTTATAACCAGTGCTTTTTTCCATTCTCCACTTAAAGCTGCGAAGATTGCTTCTCGGGCAAGGCTTTGGTCCATTGATTTTTCTTCATTATGAGTATAAATGTGCAGCTGTGGTTGTCAAGAGCCTTTTCGGAAATTATGCGTAAATTATTTAAGAACTTAAAAAGCTTCAAGAAGAACTTTAGAGGTAGTATAATACTTGGTAACCAGTGACTTAGGTCTGGTTGGCGATGTTATGAGTGGACATAGTAAATGGGCGAAGATCCACAGGCAGAAAGAAGTAGAAGATGCTGCCAAGGGCAGGCTTTTTTCCAAGCTTGTTCGCGCGATATCTCTGGCTGTTAAGAAGGGTGGTCCAAATCCCCAAGCCAACGCCTCCTTAAGGGTTGCAATTGAGCAGGCTAAATCTGCCAATATGCCCAAAGAGAACATAGAGAGAGCAATTTCGAAAGCTGATAAGGAAGGGGAAAAACTCGAGGAAATAACCTATGAGGGTTTTGGGCCGGCTGGGATAGCGGTTGTTGTTGAAGTGGCGACAGATAATCGGAACAGGACAGGACAGGAAATTAAAAATCTTTTTGAGAGGGCAGGAGGGAGGTTGGCAGGGCCCGGAGCAGTTTCTTTTAATTTTGTTCCAAAAGGTTATATCTTAATTAAGAAAAACGCGGATGTGCAATCTCAGATGTTGAAATTAATCGATCTTGGAATAGATGATGTTGAGGAGGCGGAGGATGGAATTGAAGTTTACACCTCCCCCGACAAATTTTTTGAAATCCAGGAAAAGATATCAGAAAATAAGTTTGAAATTATCTCTCGGGAACTTATTAAAAAGCCTAAAAATTTCATACGCATAACTGACCCTGAGAAAGAAAAGAAAGCCTTGGATTTTTTAGACGCTTTAAGTGAGCATGAGGATGTTCAGAACGTTTTTTCTAATGTTGACATCCCCGAATGACAAAAAGACAAAAGTTTATCACAACCTCTTTAGTTCTCTCTTTGGGATTTCTCTGTATCAATTTTTTAGAAAACCAAAATCGCTATTGGGCAATAGCTGTTTTAACATTGGTAACCACGTTTCTTTTTTTCTGGTCACTAATTGAAGGGCTTGGTCTTAATGCGACACTGGTAACCTTGGTTTTGCCGACTTTGTACTCCTTGGGAGTGGGACTTTTTTGGTTTTTATTACCAGCGACAATTTTTGCCCGTCTTCCTATTGTAATTTTGTATGGTTTTGGAATTTATGCACTTTGCCTTACAACAAACATCTTTACTGTTTCTGCGATAAGAACAATTGCGCTCGTACGTGCAGCGCGTGGAGTCGGTTTTGTTTTGACTCTTTTTACCTTTTTTCTTCTTTTTGATGCAGTACTTTCAATAAAAGCATCAATTGTTTTAATGTCTATTTTGATTTTTATTGTCTCTTTTCCACTTTTTCTTCAAGGATTTTGGCAAAGTAGCCTTGATACTAAAATTTCACCTAAACTTTTTCAAAATACTCTGGTCTCAAGTCTTATTTTAGTTGAGATTGCCTTGCTTTTGTATTTTTGGCCAGTGAGTGTAGTTGTTGGCTCTATATTTTTGACAGTTGGAGCCTATGTACTTTTGGGCTTAGGGGAGGCTAGTTTGGAGGAAAGGCTATTTAAACAAACAGTACGGGAATATTTAATAATAGCTTTCATTGTCTTTTTGGCTATGTTTTTGGTAACACATTGGGGCGAATAAAAAATTAACCACACAACAAAAGGGGAAGGGGAGGAGGATAATTATATCCTATAATAATATAAAAACCAGGCAAAACACGATAGTTTTCACAGATTTTATAATAATTTTTCACAAAATTAATTTACAGTGAGAAACCAAAATAACCCGAAGAAAGATGTAATATTTTGATACAGTTGGAAGTTTGTAATTTAGAATAGGTAATAAACTTATCTGTGTAATCTTTTTTATTTTATTTCTTCTTTGTCTTGAGTGATATAAACCTCTCATAAGTAGTTTATTCTCTCTAAAAGCTGTTGTTTCCGAATTGATGTCGTACAATGATACTTTTGCGACATAACGTAGATTTGGATAGTGAAGTGTGTTTAAGTTAACGATTTTGCCTTTTTCGACATTATTAAGGTTTTTAGTGTTTATTTAATGTCTTTATTTACACTCCGAATTCTATCTACATGTAAATTTTTTTTCCGAAAAAAATCCGAAAAGATTTTAAAATTTTATTTTTATAAAGACTATCTAAAAAAACAAGAAAGAAAAAGATGATTTGTTGTATGTCTTTTGTTTTTAAAGTGCCTTAAAATCGATTTGGTGAGGTCTTTTTTGCCTTGTTTAAGGCAGTTATAAAAATTTCAAGTTTTTTTGTAATTCAGATTTGTTAAAAAATTTTATAACAAATTGTCGATATCAACCTTTGTTTTATAAAATTTATTTTCATTTTTAATTTTTTTGATAAAGGTTTTTTAATAATTTGTAAATTTTAACTTTAAACAATCATAAAACAAATTTTTTATGTCGCACAATCTTATTGACATCTCTTCATAATTTGGTATAAACTTAACTAATTATGGCCCCTCTGCCCAACAGCCAAAACACCGAACTTTGTAGAAGGGTGGAAGAATTTTTAACGGCTTTGGAAGTTGAAAGGGGCTCCTCTCCCCTAACCATTAGAAACTATACTCATTATTTAAAGAGATTTTGTTTATGGCTTGAAAAGTATAAGAAAAGAGGAAGTATTAAAGATATTACTCCACCTATAATCAGAGACTACCGGCTTTACCTTTCTAGGCTTGACAATAAAAAGGGGGAGACTCTTTCAAAAAGAACTCAAGGCTATCACGTTATTGCGCTTAGATCTTTTTTGCGCTGGCTTATTAGGGAGAATCAACCAGCTTTATCCCCTGACAAAATCGACATTCCAAAAGTATCCGAAAGACAGGTTAAATTTCTGACAGGAGAACAGATTGACAGATTATTAAACGCACCTTCGCTTTCTACTCTTGCTGGTAGAAGGGATAAAGCCATACTTGAGGTTTTATTCTCCACAGGTCTTCGTGTTTCGGAATTAGTCAAGCTTAATAGAGACAGGGTGGACCTTGAAAGACGCGAGTTTGGAATTATCGGCAAGGGGGGTAGAGCAAGAGTGGTTTTTCTTTCAACGCGAGCGGCGAAATATTTGCGGGATTACTTAAACCAAAGAAAAGATAACTTTAACCCTCTTTTTATCAGACACAAAGGAACTTTAGCCCCATCTGAAGAAAAGATGCGTCTTACAGCTAGGTCGGTGCAAAGAATTGTCAAAAAGTACGCCAGAAAAATAAAACTGCCGGTTGATGTTACCCCGCATGTTTTGAGACATTCCTTTGCTACTGATCTTCTTATAGCTGGAGCTGATATTCGAAGTGTCCAGGAAATGCTGGGACACAAAAATATAGCCACAACTCAAGTTTATACTCATGTAACCCATAAGCACCTAAAAGAAATTCATGAGGTATTCCATGGCAGAGGAAATTAACGTTAGAACAATTATTTTACCAGGATTTTCTGTAAGTAATCGAGAGTGGGCATATGATTTAAAAGAAAAGTTGGGAGATATGAGTATTATTGTTCATGAATGGAGACATTGGCAAGAAGGGGGAAGTTTAGCCTTATATTATGAACTTGATAAGATTCTAAAAAAAGTTGCCAAGGAAAAAATAAATATACTCGCCAAGTCAGTTGGGACGCGCGTTGCCATGAATTTAATCCAAAAAATTCCCAAACAAATCAACAAAGTGATTCTTTGTGGTATTCCCTCGCTAAGTGAGGCGTATAATTATCTTTCCAACTTTCCTGCCAGAAAAGTAATTGTTTTCCAAAATACAAAAGACCCTTTGGGGAATTTTTCTGAAGTAGAAGAATTTATTCACAGAATAAATAAAGATATTAAAGTAGTTGAAATGCCCAGAAACGACCACTCCTACCCCTACCCTAGCGAGTTTTCGAAGTTTCTTCACTGACTTTTTCCAGAGCTGCTACTGCGGCTACTGAATCTGATTTGCTGGTAAAACGCATTAAGATTACCCCTTGGGTGGCGCGTCCCAGGGTAGGGATATTTTTAATGGGAAGTTTAATAACTTGGCCATGTTTGCTTGTAATCACGACTTGTTCAAAGTTTTGGGTAATCATTATAGCTGAAGCAAGTTTACCGGTTTTTTCGCTTATCTGTGCGGCCTTGACCCCCTTCCCTGCCCTTTTTTGTACTGGAAAAAGCCTTACTGGAGTTCTTTTACCCAATCCTTTTTCGGAGACAGTTAGAATATCTCTAAAAAACTTTTTTCTTCTGTCATCAGGAACAACTTCTTTTTCAGGGAAAACCTCCATGGCGATCACCCGATCGGATTTCTCAAGACGAATACCTTTAACCCCGGTAGTTGCACGACCCATATCTCTAACATTTTTTTCTGAAAATCTTATAGCTTTTGCGCCTTTTGTCAGAAGAAGCACATGGTCGTTTCCGGAGGTCGGGAGAACCGATACCAAAGAATCGCCTTCATCAAGTTTTATGGCTATCAGGCCGTTACTTCGCAGATTTTTGAATTCGCTTAGTTTGGTTTTTTTAACAGTACCCAGAGAGGTTGCCATCATAAGAAAATTTTCATTCATCTCCCTCATCGCAAGAACAGATTTAATCACCTCTCCTTGTTCCAAGTCTAAAATATTCACAAGCGCCTGACCTTTTGATTGACGCGATGTTTCAGGAATTTCCCAAACTTTTGTTCCATATACCTTCCCACGGTCTGTAAAAAAAAGTATTTTATCATGTGTTGTTGCACTGACTACGTGTTTAATCTCATCCTCCTCCTTGGTAGTCATGCCAACGACTCCCTTGCCGCCTCTTCTTTGACTTTTAAAAGTACTGCGAGAAAGTCTTTTAATATAACCGGTTTTGGTAATTGTGATTAAGGTTTCTTCTTTGGGAATAAGGTCTTCTTCACTAAAATCTCCTATTTTTTGTTTGAATATCTTGGTTTTTCGCTCATCTTTGTATTTTTCCTTAAGTTCAGTTAACTCTTTGACAATGACTTCAAGAACTTTGGACGGCTCTTTGAGTATTGCCGTAAGAGTCTCAATGAGGTTTTTAACTTCCTCATACTCTTTTTCAATTTTTTCTCTCTCAAGTGCGGCCAATCGCCTTAATTGCATATCAAGAATTGCGTTTGCCTGAATTTCGGTTAAGCCAAAACGACTCATTAGAGCATTTTTCGCGTCTTCTTGTGTGCGGCTTGCGCGGATTGTTTTAATGACCTCATCGAGATTGTCGAGAGCAATTTTGAGTCCTTCCAAAATGTGCGCCCTCCTTTTTGCGGCTGTTAAATCAAAAATTGTTCTTCTGGTGACAACCTTTTGACGGTGCTTTACGTATTCAATTAGAATCTCTTTTAAGTTTACTGTTTCAGGTACTCCGTCAACTAAAGCGACAAAATTTGCAGGAAAGGTAGTCTGAAGTCGGGTGTGTTTGTAAATATTATTTAAGACACTTTTGGGTTTAGCGTCACGCTTTAAATCAACCACAACCCTTAGGCCATCCTTGTCGCTTTCGTCTCTTAATGCGGCAACTCCCGTTATTTTCTTTTCTTTAACCAAATCGGCAATTTTGGCAACCAGCTGACTCTTGTTTACTTGATAAGGAATTTCGGTAATTACGATTTGGGATTTTCCCTTTTTACTCTCAACAATTTGGGCGATTCCGCGAACAACTATTTTTCCTCTGCCAGTTGCGTACACATCTCTTAAACTCGCACTATCATAAATTGCCCCACCTGTTGGAAAATCTGGTCCTGGAATGATATTGATAAGTTCATCAAGGGTAATATCACTTTCAAAAGTAACCACTGTGGGTTTTAATTCTTCGTCTTTGATTTTTTCTTCTGCGCCTGAAGCTACTAGATTAATTTTATGAATAATAAAATCGGTTTCTTCCTCTTGTTTTTGTTGCTCAGATAAAGCTTTGCCTTTTTTGACTGTTGCGATAATTGCGTCGACTATTTCAGCCAGATTATGGGGTGGAATTTTAGTTGCCATACCAACGGCTATACCTTCTGAGCCGGAAAGTAAAAGGTTGGGCAGAAGAGCCGGCAGATAAACAGGTTCTTTAAGGGAAGTGTCAAAATTGTCAACCATCTCAACGGTTTCCTTTTCTATATCGCTTAGCATTGCCGAGGCTATCCGAGCCATGCGTACCTCTGTGTAACGCATGGCGGCTGGAGGATCACCGTCAACTGAACCAAAATTTCCTTGACCAGCGATTAGTGGATAGCGCATTGAAAAAGTTTGTGCCATTCTCACCAAGGCGTCGTAAACAGGTGCGTCTCCGTGGGGGTGAAACTTTCCCAAAACTTCACCAACCACCTTTGCCGATTTTGTAAAAGGTTTTGATGGGTCAAGACCCATCTGGTGCATAGCGTAGAGAATTCTTCTGTGGACGGGTTTCAAACCGTCGCGGATATCAGGAAGCGCACGAGCAACAATTACGCTCATTGCGTAGTCTAGGTAAGATTTTGAAAGTTCTTGGGTGATTTCTGTAGGCTGAACCTTTCCTATATCCATAAAGACTTCTTATTTTACTCTTTTTGGAGTCTTTTTTCCAGCCTATTTTGTCTGAGAGAAGCTGGTGATAGGACTTCTAGAGTCTATTTAAAAACCCTGAAAAACTTAAGAAGGACAATAATTCCCAAACTTAAAGCAGCAGCGCTTCCTAGTGGAAAATAAAAAGTAAACTTTGGAGTTACTAAAACTATATCCCCTGGTATAATTGAAAGCTTGAAACGAGCAAAAAAAGTGATAAGGATAAATAGCGTAATTGTAAAAATTATAAAAAAATACAAACCGTATTGCTTTATTAAGTTTCTTATCATACCTTATTTTAGATTTATTTCTTTATATTAAGCTTTAGATTCTTTAGAGTGCCGGTTGGAGTTGGTGTGGGTGTAACTACTACCCCCTTCTCTCGTGCTCCTGTTTGTCTTGGTTGATTCCTTTGGCTAATCGCTGCTGTTAAAAAAGGAATAGCAATTAGTCCTATTGCCATCATGGAAAGTGACATTATTGGTGTAAGGCGTAAATTGGCAGATTTTTTAGCCACCTATATCACCTCCTTAGAAAATTATTATAATTCCAGTTTCTTAATAATTCACAAGATTTTCCCATTTAATAAATATTGCCCTTTTTACTAGAGATTTGTCAATAACTTCTTTACCCTAATGATTAGTGAGAGGTTGTTTGTGATCTTTTAATGCTAATTACAAGGATGACGAAGGCCACAATAATTGCCAACCAATGCCAAACTGACAAGGTTTTGGTAGCAATTATCAAAGGAGCAATTAATATAGCAATAAGATTCATAACCTTAATCAAAGGATTAATAGCAGGGCCGGAAGTGTCCTTTAAAGGATCACCAACTGTGTCCCCGATTACGGTTGCTTGGTGCGCAGGAGAGCCTTTTCCTCCAAAAAGCCCTTCCTCAACCATTTTCTTGGCATTATCCCATGCACCGCCAGTATTTGCCATAAAAACGGCCAGAAGCTGGCCTGTAAGTATGGTTCCGGCCAAAAATCCTCCCAGTGCTTCAGCCTTGAGGATAAATCCCACAAGAATAGGGACAATTATTGCCACCAAGGCTGGTGCTGTTAAGGCGGAAAGAGCCGCCTTTGTTGTCAGGTCAACAACCTTGGCGTAATCTGGTTTTTGGGTTCCCTTCATAATTCCGGGCATTTCTTTGAATTGGCGCCTGACTTCGTTGATTACAGCAAAACAAGAGTCAGAAACCGCCTTGATTGTTAAAGATGAGAACAAAAATGGTATCGCCCCTCCAATTAAAAGCCCGACAAAAACAGCCGGGTGAGAAATATTTATTGCCGATAAGCCATTGTCGCTTAGATAGGATTCAAAAAGAGATACTGCTGCTACAACTGCAGAAGCAATAGCAAAGCCTTTGGTGGTTGCTTTGGTGGTATTGCCTATTGCATCAAGCTTGGGAAGTATTGCAATGGCCTTTCCTTTAACTCCTGCTAGTTCAGAAATTCCCTGAGCATTGTCTGCAATTGGGCCGTATGAATCCATTGAAACAATTAATCCCGTTGTTGTTAACATTCCCATACCAGCCAAAGAAACTCCATAGGCCGCAACCAAAGGATCGTTGAAAAGAAAAAATGAAACAAGGATGGTAATTCCGATTGCCAAAATTGCCCAGACTGTTGAAGAAAATCCAGAAACCAAACCGGAAAGAATAACTGTTGCCGCGCCCGTTTGGGATTGTTTGGTGATATCAGCAACTGGAGAGTGGTCTCCAGTTGCGTAATCAGTTAAAAGAAAAATAACAACAGCAAGACCAATCCCGACAGTTGCGGCAATTGCCAATCTTAAGTCCCCTGTCAGATAGTTTGCCAAGACAAAAAAGCCAATAATAGAAACAAATGCCGAAAGAGCAAAGGATTTTAGAATTGCACTAACACCGTCTTTGATTTCCTTCTTACCCCTGGCTTTAACGCAGAATATACCCAAAACTGAGGTTGCAACCCCCAGTGCGCGAACCCCCAGCGGAAATAAAACACCGGGAAGTCCAAAGGCAATTGCGCCCAAAATCATCGCTGCAACTAGGGTTACCTCATAGCTTTCAAAAAGGTCAGCCGCCATCCCAGCACAATCTCCAACATTATCCCCCACTTGGTCGGCAATAACAGCTGCGTTTCTTGGATCATCCTCCGGAATTCCTTTCTCAATTTTACCCACCAAATCAGCACCCACATCGGCTGCTTTTGTGTAGATTCCGCCTCCTACTCTCATAAAAAGGGCAAGTAAACTTCCTCCAAAACCAAAACCCACCAAAACCTCTGTCGCAAGCTCTCTGTAATGCCAGTAGATAAGAGTAGCCCCGAGAAGTCCAAGACCGACCGTCAACATGCCGGTTGTTGCCCCCGCCTTAAAAGCTAACTCCAAAGCTTCACCAAAATTTTTCTTGCCAGCCTCCGCGACTCTTACATTTGCTCGGGTTGCAATATTCATGCCGACTGTGCCAATAAGAGCAGAGAAAAAAGCTCCCATTAAAAATGCAAACGAGCGTCCAAAGGCAAGCGTGGGGTTGGCAGCTGTTAGATAAAGAAAAACAGTCAAAATCACAATTATTGGGAGAATGGTTTTAAATTGTCTTTTAAGATAGGCGTTTGCACCTGTGAGGATTGCCTCTCCCACCTCTGTCATCTTTTTGTCCCCAAGGGGTTTAGAAAGTACCATTTTTGCTAAATAGACGGAAATTCCGATCCCAGCCAGAGCTGACGCTAAAACTGCGGTTAGAAAAGTGTTGTCTATAAAAAACTGCATATTATAAAAAAATGACTCGTTGATGCGAGCTCTATTTGTATTTTAGCCAATGTTGAGAATTGTTGCAAGATTGTATCACTGTACTAGTACGTTGAATAGTTTAAATGTCAAGTGTTGCCGTTTTTGCGTGGGTTTGGATAAATCTTTTTCTTGGGGGGACTTCCTCGCCCATTAAAATTGTGAATAATCTATCTGCTTCTTCTGCATCCTCGATTGTCACTTTTTTGAGAGTTCTTTTGGCGGGATCCATGGTGGTTTCCCAAAGCTGTTCGGGGTTCATCTCTCCCAAACCCTTATAGCGTTGTATGGTTATTTTTCCTGCTTTATTTGGAGGCAGGCCATTTGACTTTTCTTTGAGAATTTTTTCTTTTTCTTCATCTGAATAAGCATAGTAAATTTCTTTGCCTATTTGTAATTTGTATAAAGGGGGTAGGGCAACATATAAGTACCCCTTTTTGATAACCTCAGGCATATGTCTATAAAAGAAGGTCAAAAGAAGGGTGAGAATGTGTTCTCCATCCACATCTGCATCAGTCATGATGATAATTCTGTGATAGCGAAGTTTGTCATAATTTATGCTGTCCCCTATTCCGGCTCCCAAGGCAACAATAAGGTCTTTAATTTCCTCAAATTTGATAATTCTTTCCAAGTGGGCGCGTTCTGTATTTAAGATTTTTCCCCCCAGTGGCAAAATCGCCTGGAAGCGCCTGTCTCTTCCCTGTTTTGCGCTACCTCCTGCGCTTTCTCCCTCCACAATATATAATTCTGAGATAGAAGGATCTGTTGACTGGCAATCGGCAAGTTTTCCAGGTAGCCCGGCTCCCTCAAGTGCTCCTTTTCTTAATACAGCTTCTTTGGCAGCGCGGGCAGCAAGCCGTGCTTTGGCCGCCAGTAAAACTTTTTCCATAATTCTTTTGGCGTCGGAGGGATGCTCTTCCAGATAGATATCAAGTCCTTCTTTTACTGTAGAAAAAACAAATCCTTGAACTTCGGGGTTATTAAGCTTGGCTTTTGTTTGGGATTCAAATTGAAGTGAATCTGAGGGCATTTTGACATAGACGACTGCATTTAAGCCTTCTTTTAGGTCTTCTCCTGATATTCCATTTTGTTTACCTGCCCCATTACTCTCTTTTAAAATTCCGGTTCGTTTTCCGTATTCAGTAATACTTCTGGTCAGGGCGATTCGAAAACCGGTTATATGAGTTCCTCCATCAATGGTGTTAATACCGTTGACATAGCCTTTGACATTTTCATTGTAAGTGTCTGTGTACTGAATAGCTGCCTCGCAGCTTATATTTCCCTCTTCTTTGGCAATATAAATAACATCAGATATAGGGGTTTTATTCCTGGTTGAATGCTCAACCATGGTTTTAATACCACCCTCAAAATAGTAGTGAGCTTCGTCGTTATCGCGCTCATCATAAAAATGAAAAAAAAGCCTGGCGACAAGGTAGGCTCTGTCTTTGAGCAAATTTTTGACCTTGTTTTTATCAAAATATACATCCTTAAAGACGGTTTTGTCGGGAACAAAACGGGTTATCGTTCCAGTAAGACCGGCACCTATTTTTATTTGCCAGGAAGGTTTAAACCATTTATCCAACTGTTCTTGAGTTGCTTGAGATACGTCTTTTTTGGGTTTTCCTTTTTCGTATTCCTGAAAATAGGCCTTGTTATCCCTCAAAACAACCACCAGAAAGTAGGAAGAAAGAGCATTAACAACAGATGCTCCAACTCCATGAAGCCCGCCTGAAATTTTATAAGCTCCCTGCTCGAATTTACCGCCAGCATGTAGTTTGGTCATGGCAATTTCAAGGGCGCTTTTGCCGCTTTTGTGTTTGTCCACAGGAATACCTCTTCCATTATCTCGAACGGTTATTGAGCCATCTTTGCCTATTGTTACCCAGATATCCGTAGCTACGCCCGCAAAGCTCTCGTCAACTGAGTTATCTACAATTTCGCGAACCAACTCATGAAGCCCTCTTGAGTCAGTTGAGCCAATATACATCCCTGGCCTTTTGCGCACAGGCTCTAAGCCTTCAAGAACTTGAATCTGCTCAGCGGTATATTGGGAAATTTTATCCATAGCTTTATATTTTACCTTGGCAGGTTGGTCAAAACAAGCTGGGAGTTAAAATCGCAAAGCTGGTTAAATGAAGGGAAACATTTCCGTTTGCCTGAATTGCAGATAGAGTTTTTTGAGCTTTCTTAAGGATTTTGGCCAAATCTAGGCTACCCTCTTGGGCTAAAAAAAGTGCGTGGGTTCTGAAAATAAAAGTGGTAAGAAAGGTAATTGCCTCATCTTTCTTGCGAATTTTTGAGATTAATATTAGTCTTTTGCCTACTCTGGCCTTAAGGAAGTCGTCAATTAGACTTATCTCTTTACTGTTTAAAGTTGGTTTTGTGACTACATTTATAACCCTACAACGCGAAACTATAGTGGGTAAAAGCTTGTAACTTGAAACCACCGAAAGAATAAAAATAATATTTTCTTGAGGCTCTTCTAAGGTTTTTAAAAAAGCATTTTGTGACTCTTCGGAGGCAGTGTCTAGGCCTTTAACAATAACTGCAGTTTTTTCGGGAAAGGCAAAATTAACAAGTTTGGTTAGCTCTTTGACGTCGGCAATTTTGCTAAGTTTAAATTCCAGTCTTTTGACTGAGAATTTATTGACTATCTTCTCAATCTCCTGCTCTTTTTTAGAAGAGTCAAAACCGGTAATTAAAAATGAGTGCATACTACGGCAATACCTCCTTCCATAGGGTTTTTTGTTTGGTAAGGGAGGGAGGATAAAGGGCAATAAGCTCAGGAGCAAATTCAAAAACTTCAGAAGGTGTGTTTTGATTGTCTGCTCCTAAGTCTCTACCAAGTCTTAATCCACCAACAGC